>CAJOOG010000049.1 GCA_905236045.1 uncultured Denitrobacterium sp. | reverse complement strand
CGAGGCGGACGAGCCGCCACTCGAGCCGGAAGCACGCAGGTCGGGCAACGTGTTCGCGCTGAGGGCACTACCGCCCGAAGACGAGCCGTCGCCGGAAGGCGCGTCATCCGTACCGGTCGCGCTTCCGGTGCCGCCCGTGCTCGAACCGCTCGAGGAGGCGGCATCCGACGACTGCCCCGAGTCCGACCCCAGGTCGGTCGCGCGGGTGAGGTAAAGATGCATATCGGTGTCGACGCTCATGTTATTCATGGGCTTGATGGTCATAGTCAGCTTGACCGTCCTATCCGAAAGCCCGCCTGCCAGCGTGATGCGGTATTCGCGCGTGTTCCCCGACGTGCTGACGGTGCTGACGGCAGTCCCGCTCGCGCTGATGGCGGAGATGTAGTCGACGCGATTGGTGGAGAAGCGCACATCGAGCGTCCCGTCCGACAGAACGCGGACCATGGCGGTGCTCCCGAAGTACTGAGCGGCCATGGAATCTTCGGACGTCCCCGTTTTGGTGAAAGAGATCGGTACGCGATAGACATGCCCCTGCTCCAGGGAGGTCACCTTGGTGGAGGACCCACTGGAGGAGGACGTCGAGCTGCTGGTGGCGGAAACGCTCGAGGAGGCGGATGACTCCGAACTCGAGCTGGACTTGCTCGTGGAAGCCGCGGACTGCGAGCTGCTCGAGCTAGACGAAGTGGAATCGGAGACTTTCTTCAGCGTGCTCCAATCCAAGCAGAGCGCGGCGTTCTGCCCGATGGTGCCCATAGCGTCCGAGAAGAGCTGCAGCGCGATGTAGCCATCCGACTTGGCGGAGGCGGGAACGGCGATGTCCGCCGGACCCGCATCCCCCTCCGTGGAGGCGGACCAGACCTTCGTAGCCTTGCCGCTGATGACGATTTTCTTGGAAGACACGCTGAAATTCTTGTAGATGTCGATTTCCGTCACGTGGCCGGTTATCGAACCGAGCTTCACCGAGCCGAGCTTCTGCGAGAGCGTATAGGCGCCGCTTTTCACCACGAGGGTCTGCGTTCCGTCGAAGGCACTGGCGGCCATGGAGGAGCTGGAAAGATTGCTCGCCTGCAGCAATTTGACGCTCACCTTGTAGGTGCCGTCCGCTAGGTTCTCTGAGTCGAGCGTCAAAGCAGGCTGCGTCGTCGAAGCCGTCTGCACCATCGAAGCAGAGGATGCGAGCGACCCGTAGGCGCAGGGCAACGCGCCGAAAGCGACCGCGAGCGCAAGCACCAGAGCCCACGCACGGCGCGGTTCCCTCGTTGCGTCTTTCGTCGCTCGCCTCACGCGCGCCCCTTTCCTCTTCCCAGGTTAGGCATCTCTACTTACGATATCAGGTGACGGGCGGTAATATCCCCTGAATCGAATACGGGCGCCCCTCGCGAGAAGGGGCGCCCCTCGCCCGGCAGAGCCCATCTGCCTGGCTGTCCAGTCGGGTCACTTCACCTTCACCTTGAACGTGACGGTCTGGCTTGCGGCCTTATAGCAATCGGCGCCAGCGGCCGCGACCTTCACCTTGATATTGTAGGTGTTCTTCTTCAATCCCTTCTTGACGGTGACCTCGCCGGTCTTCTTGTCGATGCGGATCTTGCCGTTGCCGGATATCTTCGTGTAGGCGACCGTACCCTTCGCCTTGCTCACAGCGAGCACCTTGGCCGAGCTGAGGGTCTGGGCCTTCTTCTTCACCTTGGAATACTTCACCGTGGCGGTCTTGGCCTTGACGGCGAGCGTGTTGGCGGCCTTGGTAATCTTGTAGGCGGCCGTCGCGGTGCCGCTGTAGTTGCCCTTGCCCGTCACGGTAACGGTGTAGGTGCCGGGCTTTTTGCCGGACTTCGCCGAAACGGTGAAGTCGGTGAAGCTGCCGAGCGTCTTCTCGTCCAGCACGACCGACTTGACGGCGCCCGACTGCGTCTTGCCGTCGTAAACAGCGGACGCCTTGCTCAGCGTGACTTTGGCGCCGGCGATGGATGCAGCGCCGATGGACCAATTTATGGTCTTGGCATCGGCGCTGCCATCGGACCATGTGAAGCCATCTTCGAGCGTGGCCGTGGCAGTGTAGCTCCCCGCATCGGTCGCCGTGTTGCCGGCGAGCCTGTAGCCATCTCCCTCCGGCACGCCGGCGATTTCGGACCCCGTGTAAGCCAGCCCAATAACAGGAACGGGCACGGCGATGATATGAACGGCCGCGTACGCCTCGTCGAGTGTATTCTTGGCCACGTCGGGAACATAGGCCTTCTGCTCGTCGGTCAGGGCGTTGTAGTCGTCGTTTGCGCTCACGACCTGGGGGAGCGACGTCGTGTCGAGCGCGGCAATGACGTCGATGACTTTCGCCGCCGTCGCCAAATCGGCATTGTAAGATCCCGTGGACTCCGCACTCGAGTACTTGATTGCGATGAAGGCGTCGACGCGTTGGCCCATCGCGTCGACGTACATGCTTATATATACGCCACCCGCACGCTTCGCACTATCGGGCACCGCAAAGCGAATCTGAGATTGATACGAATTCTCGCCTGCAGTCTGGTAGGCGAGAACGGTAGCGGTTGTCTGTTCGGCAGAAGTGTCGTAGCTGGCCGCATCGTAGATCTTTATGTCGCTCGCATACCCCGTAAGGCTTCCAACCTCAACGGGAGAGAGGTCGGCCGTCACATATGCCGTGCCATCCGGACCTATCTCGAGTTTGGCCGGGGAGCCCAGACACGATGCCGCCATTGATCCCGCGGAGGTATCGCTTGCTTTCATAAGAGACACGCCCACTGAATACGCGGAGAGCGGCGTGAGGTCTACGGCGCTCTCTTCATCGCCGTACTCGACCGCATACGCGTTCGAGCACGGGACGAATGCGGCAGCGAGACCCAGAGCCAACGCTGCGGCGAGAGCCCATGCGAGGATCCTCCGCCCCGAATATGCCTGATGGGCATCTGTCATGATCTTCTCCCCTTACTCGCTCGGGGGCGCTGTTCGCCTACTTCTTTCGGCCTATGCATCCCCGCCCATGCGTTAGAAAAACCTAACCAGGTTAGGATACGCTAATTCATGACGAATTGCGAGGGTATGCTCGCGCGAAAACAGACGGAGCGCTTATTTATTTCGAGCATAATTCCGAGCTGGGGAGGCGTGCACGGTGCGCAGGCGCGGAGCAGCTGCAGACGCGGACGCGGGACGCGAGAAGCGCGTCGGCAGCCCTAGCGGCCGAGGGCGGCGTCGTGGCTCTTGCGAGCCTCCTCGCTGTAGCGCTGCCGATAGCGTACGTCCACCAGCTCTGCCACGATGGCTATCGCGAGCTCGGCGGGGGTCTTCGCCCCGAACTTCAACCCTATCGGGCGTTTCACGAAATCCCACTGCTCTTCGGTCATGCCGCGTTCCCTGCACAGGTCATGCACGGCGTTGTTCTTCCCCTTGCAGCCCATCATGCCCACATAGCGCACGTTGTTCCGAGTCGCCCAGACGCAGCCCTGCGGGTCGAACATGTGCCCGCGCGTGAGCACGCACACGTAATCGGCCGAGTCGGCATGCAGCTGTCCGAGACCCGTCTCGAAGTCGTCGAGCAGGATGCGCTCCGCATCGGGGAAACGCTCCTCGTTCAGATAGGCCGCATCGTAATCGACCGCCGTCACATCGAAACCCACGTGACGCGCAAGCGCAGCCGTCTCAGCGGCTGCATCGCTTGCTCCCAGCAGCCAGACGCGCACGCTCTCGAACAGGGGCATGCTGCACCAGGTCAATCCGTCGAACTGTTCGGTATGCATCGAGGGGCCGCGCGTCGCGTCCTTCATCTGGAAGATATCGCGAGGGCTCGGTTCGAGCGCGGTGACTATCTCCTTCGCGTCGTTGCAGAAGAACACGCCGCTCTTACCATCGCCCGAGCCGACGTCGCCGTACTTTTTCGTCACCTCGTTGTCGGTATTAGCCTGCGCGGCTTCTGCATCGTAGACCACCTTGAAGCCCAACCACGCCAGGTCCCCTTCGTCTATCGCGCGCAGAGCCCGCTCGAAGGTGGGCGCATCGGCTACCGTCAGCGTTGCGGCAATCCGCCTGGCAGTCTCGGGGGAAATGTGGGGGTTGCCTTCGGTGGCCGCCGGGGAAAAGCAATCCAACCCGGAAAGGTCGGGGGCTTCGCCCGCTTTCAGCGCTTCCGCAGCGGAAGTCAGGATGTCTTTCAGCATGATAATCCTTTCGGTTCGCTCGAACACGTTCTCTGAGGCAAACATTCACCCTACTGAACAGTTCCCCCAGAGAACCTGTTCAGCCGTCGGCCTACGTATTCGCAATGTGCACGCGACGCGTCTGAGGGTCGATTGCGATATCCCCCGCCGCCAGATGGCCCAGCACCCAGGGATACAACTCGTGCTCCACTTCGTGGATGCGCGCTTCCAGCGTCTCGAGCGTGTCGTCTTCGAGCACCGGCACCGCGCGTTGCGCGATAATCGGCCCCTTGTCGTATTCCGCATTGGCGAAGTGCACCGTCACGCCCGTCACCTTCACCCCGAAATCGAACGCATCGGAAATCCCGTGCGCCCCCTTGAAGCTAGGCAGCAGGGCAGGGTGAAGATTGATGACGCGATCCTCGAAGGCGCCCAGCACGATGGGCCCGACCATGCGCATGTACCCGGCCATAACCAGGTACTCGGCACCCGCCTGCTTGAAGGTCTGCGCGATCAGCGCGTCGGCAGCCTCTTTGTCGGCGTAGACGTCGCGATTCAGCGAGACCGTCTGGATGCCCGCATCGGCGGCCCGTTTCAACCCGTACGCATCGGGCCGGCTGGAAAGCACGAGCGCTATCTGCGCATCCAGCTCGCCCGCCTCGATCGCATCGATGATGGCCTGCAAATTCGTGCCGCTCCCGCTTATCAGCACGCCGATTCTCAGTTTGCCCATGCTGGTCTCCTATCCCCTCGAGCTGGGGGCGAAGCAGGTTCTCGGCCGGTCGGACTGCTGGAGGCACGCCGCCCGGCCGTTCATCCCATCGCCCGGCTTACTCATCCTCTTCTTCGTAGAACGTATCGCGCTCGGTCGTGCGGTCGTCGGGGTCGGGAACCGCCGGAGGCTCTTGCACGGCGCGATCGCTGGGGAGCTCGGGGAAAAGCGCCTCGACGTTTTCGTAGCGGACCTCGCCCGAACCGGCGACCACCCGCCCCACGCGGAACACTTTCTCACCCTGCGCCTCCAGGCTGGCCTGCACTGCATCAGCCTCTTCCGGCTCCACGATAAGAACCATGCCCAACCCCATGTTGAAGGTCTTCAGGGCCTCCATCTCGTCCAACCGCGCCGCAGCGCACACGTACGCGACGATGGGCTCCATCGTCCACGTGCCCACTTCCACCAGCGCGTCGAGCGTATCGGGAAGTGCGCGGTTCAGGTTCTCGGTAATGCCTCCGCCGGTGATGTGCGCCAACGCATGGACCGCATCCGGGTTCTGCTCGATGGCCGCCCGCACTTGCTTCACGTAGATGCGCGTGGGCTCCAACAGGGCTTCCTGCACGCTGCGCCCGCCCAAGCTGGGACGGGGCAGGCGCGTCTCGTACGCCGTGCGGCCTTCGACGCAGACCTTGCGGGCCAGGGAATACCCGTTGGAGTGTAGCCCGCTCGAAGCCAGACCCAGCAGCACATCGCCTTCCGCCACGTTGGCGGGATCGAGCATCCGGGTGCGGTCGACGAGGCCCACGGCGAAACCGGACAGGTCGTATTCGTCGGAGTCCATCACGCCGGGATGCTCCGCCATCTCCCCGCCGATGAGAGCACATCCGCTCTGCTTGCAGCCTTCCGCGATGCCTTTCACGATTTCCGCCACGGCCTCGCTCTTCAGCTTGCCGATGGCGATGTAGTCCAAGAAGAACAGGGGCTCGGCGCCCGTCGCCAAAATGTCGTTCACGCACATGGCCACCAAGTCGATGCCCACCGTGTCGTGCTTGTCGGCCAATTTGGCCACCTGCAGCTTAGTGCCCACTCCGTCGGTGCCGGACACCAGAAGGGGATCGTCCATGCCCTTGGCGGCGGCCAGGCTGAACAATCCGCCGAACCCGCCGATGTCTCCTACGACCTCGGGCCGATAGGTGCTGTGCACGCTTTCCTTGATGGCATCCACCGCACGTGCGCCTTCGGCCGTATCCACGCCCGCCTGCGCATACGTAATGGTGTTTTCGGCCATCCATCCGGGCATGTTGGGCGCATCCGTTGCGGAACCGGGCCCCACGGTAATGCGTTCGGTCATGAAGAATCCTCTCCTCGCTGTCCGTGCTCCCCTGGATTCTACCAGCAGTCGGCGCACCCAAGGCAGCAAGATCCCTAAAGCGCACGGCAAGACCTCGCCGCCTGCGACTCGTCCGCTATTGTGCGCCGTTATTCACCGCATCCTGGATAGCAGCCGGTTCATCGGCGGCTACTTCACCACCCGTGGAACTCGAACCCGGCGACGCCGTATCGACCAAGTTTGCGAAGAGCACGGCACGCCCGTCGCTTTCCTGATAATCGCAGGTCGCAAGTGTAAGAATATGCTTCACCTCGACTGGGTCGGGAAAGCCTTCTGCAGGAGTCGTCAGGCTACGGGAGATCTTATCCGCCACATAGGCGGTTCGTTGCGCGTCGTCGGCGAAGGCGGCCTGGGCCAACAGGTCGGAGCCGTTCGTGCGGATAATCGAGAAGGCCTGATAGCGGAAGTTGCAGGCAGGAGTAAGGACATATATCGTGCGCGCCCCGTCGAAGCCCTCCTGAGAGGTAAGGTCGTTCGATAGGCAGGCGAACATGCTGCCATCGCGCATATGATGCCCGTAGAGAATGCTGTTGGCTCCCATGAAATCCGCCGCGCAACTGGCATCCAAAAAGATGGACCCCCCGCGTCCGCCGAACGATTCGTCCTGCGAGAAGCTCTTGTGCAGGTACTCATCATTATCGACCCCCTGCACGACCGGATAGTTGATGCGGGTCCCGGGCACATACACCCACGCAACTACGTCCGAGTTGATGCTGCGCAAATAATCCCAATCGACCGTCATGTCGGCCAACGTCGTCCCCGGTGCCGTTACCTGCTCTTCATCGAGGGCCCGCTCGGCGACATCGTTGTATTCCGAATCCGCCTTCCAGTACGTGTAGGCGAGATAACCCAAAATCCCCGCCGAAATGACGAAGACCGCCAGCGCCACCCAAAAGACGACGCGCCACAATGTCCGCTTGGAACCGCTCATGCCCCCATGATAAACGCCCCCGCGGAAAATACGCCCCAGATTGGAACTTTCCACATCCGCGCGCGTCCGCCCGCGACGAGCTCGCACCCTCGCACGCGCGGACAGGCTCCGGCCCGCAACTGGAAATGGGGCGAACCGCGAGCGGTTGCCCCCTCGGCCCTACTGCATCAATTCGGCTATCTGCTGCGCGAACTCCACGGGATCGTCTATCGGCAACCCCTCCACTAGCAGCGCCTGATTCAGCAGCAACCGGGAATAGCGCTTCACCTTGTCGGCATCACCCGCTTCCTGCGCCGATGCCAGCACCTCGAACACCGGATGGTTCGCATTCAGCTCGAGGACGCGCTGACTGCGCATCCCCTCTGCGTCCGGCATGCCCGCCAGCACCTTCTCCATTTCCAGGCTTACCGGCCCTTCGGACGTTAGCGCCGCCGGCGCGTCCGTGAGCACCGAGCTCACGGCCACCTTCGTCACCTCTTCGTCGAGCGCCTCCTTCATGGCGCCGAGCAGGTCCTCGTTGGCCTTCGCCGTCTCCTCGGCTGCAGCTTTGTCGCCCTCGCTTTCCAGACCCAAGTCCGCGCCGGCCACGTTCTTCAGGTCCTTCTCCGCGTAGTTGGCCATGGCTTGGAAGCAGAAGTCATCCACATCCTGCGTGCACAGCAGCACGTCATAGCCCTTCGACACCACGCCCGTCACCATGGGCATTTTGCCCAGGCGCTCGGTGCTTTCGCCCGCCGCGTAGTAGATGGCCTTCTGATTTTCGGGCATGCTCGCCACGTACTCGTCAAGCGTTACCATCTTCTGCTCCTTGGCGGAGTAGAACAGCAGCAGGCTCCCGAGCTCCTCTTTGTTCATGCCGTAGCTCGTGTAGATGCCGTACTTCAATGCGCGGCCGAAGTTCTCGAAGAACTTCTCATACTCCTCGCGCTCGTTATCGCGCATCTTCTGCAGCTCGGCGGTAATCTTCTTCTCGACCTTCTTCGCTATGGCGCGCAGCTGGCTGTTGTGCTGCAGCGTCTCTCGGCTGATGTTGAGCGTCAGATCCTGGCTGGAAACAACGCCGCGCACGAACCCGTAGTAATCTGGCAGAAGCTCTTCGCACTTGTCCATGATAAGCACGTTGGAGCTGTAGAGCTGCAGACCGCGCTCGTATTCTTTGCTGTAGTAATCGAACGGGCGGCGCCCCGGGATGAACAGGAGCACATCGTAGCTGATGGCGCCCTCCGCATGGACCACTATCGTGCGCTGAGGGTCGGTGAAATCGTGGAACTGGCTCTTGTAGAACTCGTTGTATTCGGCCTGCTCGACCTCGCTCTTGCGGCGCTTCCAGATGGGGGTCATGGAGTTGATGGTCTCGAGCTCCTGATACTCCTCCCACTCGGGCTTGTAGTCTTCGGGCTTGGGGTCGGGCTCGGGCTTCTGGCGGCTCTTAGTGACCATCATCTGCACGGGGTAGCGCACGTAGTTGCTGTAACGCTTGATGAGGTCTTTGATGCCGTACTCGGAGAGGAACGAGTCGTAATCCTCTTCGTCGGTGTTGGGCTTAAGGTGAAGGATGACGTCGGTTCCGTGCCCTTCTCGGGCGGCCTCCTTGATCGTGTAGCCCTCCACGCCGTCGCTCTCCCAGGCCCAGGCCTGGTCATCGCCATATGCACGCGAGACTACGCGCACCTTGTCCGCCACCATGAACCCGGAGTAGAAGCCCACGCCGAACTGGCCGATGATATCGACCGCGTCCGAGTTGGGAACAGCCTGCTCCTCGTCCGCCTCGATTTCCTCTTCGGGCTTTTCGACATCCGCGAATTGCGCGCTCTTGAATTCCATGCTGTCGGAATGCGCGATGACGCCCAGGTTGGCGTCGAGGGAGTCTTTATCCATACCGATGCCGTTATCCGAAACCGTGATGGTGCGGGCTTCCTTGTCGAAGGCCACGTTGATGACCAGATCGCTCTTGCCCAGCTCGATGCTAGAGTCGGTCAGACTGCGGAAATAGAGCTTGTCTTCGGCGTCGCTTGCGTTGCTGATGAGTTCGCGTAGGAAAATCTCCCGGTTCGTGTAAATCGAATTGATCATCAGATTGAGCAGCTTCTTGCTCTCCGTCTTGAACTTCCGCATGGATAGGACCTTCTTACTCGTCGTTCTGCAGTATCTGGCACTCTCTTAGGGGGAGTGCTAACTGCGCATTATAGTGCGACCCGCAAGCCTCGCAACCTTATGTCAACAATCGGTAACTCCGCGCGAACCTGCAAGCCCCGCGGGCCCGCAAGAGCGCCGCGAACTCGCACGAGGAGGCAGACGCACGCGGCGATTCCGACAAAAACTTTTATAATAAGCCGCATGAATTACCGCGGAACAGGACTGCACGGGATGCGACGAGCCCGCTTCACTATCTTGGGATTCGACGGGCCTTTCGTGCTGAAGTGCCTCGGCGCGCTGCTCGTCGCGGCCTTCGCCATCTGGGCGGTCGCCACCATTGCAGGCGGCGGGAATGGGAGCGCCTCCAAGCCCGATTCGACCGCCGCGGACGCCGACGACCACACCATACCCAGCGGCAGCGCCCACGGCATGCCCAACTACAACCAGTTCGACTGGGACTATCTTTCCAGAGACGAACATGGCCGCTTCGTCTATTCCAGCGAAGAGGGTGCCACCAGCAAGTTCGGCATCGACGTGTGCGACCACAACGGCAAGATCGACTGGGAGTCCGTACGCGAAGACGGCGTTGACTTCGCCATCCTGCGCATCGGGGCCCGAGGCACGACCGAAGGCGGCATCATGGCCGACGAGGACTTTCGGGGCTACTTCGAAGGAGCCCGCGCCGCGGGCATCCTAACGGGCGTGTACTTTTACTCGCAGGCCGTGTCCGAAGAAGAGGCACGCGAAGAGGCGCGCTACGTTATCGACACCCTGGCGGGGGAGACATTGGATTACCCCGTGGCTTACGATCTCGAGCGCACAGCGCAGCGATCCACGCGCGCAGACGGCATCGGGGGCGAGCAGGCCACGGCTTGCGCGAGGGCCTTCTGCCAAGCCGTGGCCGACGCCGGCTACACGCCCATGGTGTACGCCAACAGCTTCGACCTCGAACGATACGACGTCGATGCGCTGTACGACTACCCCCTCTGGTATGCCTCCTACAACGAGCTGCCCTTCGATTACCCGCCGAGCGGCTTCGCCATCTGGCAATACAGCTCGAAAGGAGAACTCGACGGCATTGAAGGGCAAATCGATTTGAACATACAGATCCTACCGGAAGGATAGACTCCGTCGCACCCCGCGGCCCGCGAGCGCACCCGGCTTCGCGGCACCCAGGGCATATCCGGCGCACCCGGCCCCTACGGGTCGCACGGCCCACCCCTCGATTGCACATGCAGGCTTGCACCGTGTGAGCCCCTTGCATTACTATCTATGTATGCAATTTGGGGAGGGATTTGCTATCTGAATAAGACGATTGCGCCCAATGCCCATGTTGCAATAGCCGCATCCAAAAGGCGAGGTTAAACATGCCGCAAACGCAACCAGCCAACCAATCGCCGCTGCAGGCGGACAGCCCCATCTCGCTCTCCGAGGTGCTGAGCTATCTCTCGCCAGCCCTCATATTCGGTTTCGGCCTTCATTGGACTTGGACCTTCGCCGCCGTATACAAGATGTCGAACTTCTTCGAGCTGGCTGCGGGGGCGACCCATGCCCTTATGTTCTCCATCTGCCTCGGCGCCCTTTGCCTCACCCTTCTGGGCTACGCCGTCTTTCTCGAACGAGTGCGGAAGCTGTTCAAGACGGCGCACCAACGGCGACGAAATAGAATCATCGGGGCGCTTTGCTCGTCCATCGGCACCTTGCTCCTCATCTTCAGCGGAGATGCTTCCGGGCTTCAATTCGCCTTCACCATCCTCTCCGGGCTTCTCACCGGGTTCGGTTCGGCCATTCTGCTTATGAGCTTCGGCGTCTCATATTCGACCTGCGACAGCCTTTCCAACATCATCAGTTTCGCATCATCCATCATCGTCAGCGCGCTTCTCTACGTCGGGCTCATAACGGCTGATAGTTCCTGGCCTCCGATTTCGGCCATCCTCACGGTGGCGGCGCCGCTGGTCGAGTGCCTGTGTTTAAACATCGGCTCCGTGAAAAACGTCGACACCTTGTCCTTTTACGACATCACCTTGCCGGTCAAGACCGTGCCCTTCGCTTTGCACATATGCCTTCCCAGCCTGATCTACGGCATCGTCCTGGGTCTCATTCGCAACACGGCGATCTTCGCGACCAGCGCCAACGACATCCCGGGCAGTCCGGCCATCCCGCCTCTTCTGAGTTCGTTGCTTTGCGGCGTCGTAATCGCAGCGGCCCTGCTGCCGAAACGCGTCGACTTCGACTTCTCGAGCTTCCGCATGTTAACCCCCGTTGTCGCCGTGCTCCTCGCATCCATCGTCCTTACGCCCCAAGCATCGGACCTGCATGTCTCCATAGCGTTCTGCACGAGCTATTTCCTGCTCGAGGCTTGCCTCTGGACTTTCTACGCCACCATTTCCCAAGAGTATCGCATCAGCGCTTTCACCAGCTACGGCCTCGGACAGGGAAGCCTCTCCCTGGGCACCTTGATCGGTTGCTGCGGTGCGAACTCCCTCATCCCCTTCTTCGCTTCGCCGGAGGGCATTCCCTTCCTCGTAGCACTCGCCTTCGTGAGCATCGTCCTCGGCTCGTCTCTTCTGCCGACACGCGCGGAATTGCGCGGGACGCTGAAGCGCAAGGCCTATTGCCTTCTGCTTAACAATGAAGGCTTTAGCGCGGACATCAAGTCCCCTGTCCTCGCGTCTATCGTAGCGCCGCCCCCCATGGGAATTACCCCCTCGGCTGCAGCCCAGACCCAAGAACCGGAGGAAGGCGAAAGCGATGCCGAGGCCGTCGTGTCGACCGCGTCCGCGACGACCGCCTCATCCGAGGACTGCGAAAGGAACGCATCGCAGGCACCGCCCGCTCCGAAATCGGGACCGAGGCCCGCAGCGACCAAGTCCGTCGCAGGCAAACATCCCGAACGCGCCGACGCTTTCAAGGCGAAGGCTCCTTCGTGCGCTGCGCCGACGACGGGCCCCTCTCCCTCCGCCAACGAAAGCGAGAGGCAGGACGACCAGCAGAAGGTCGGGCGTTTCAAGCGCCGAGTCCTGGCCGTAGCCGACAACTATCTGCTTTCACAGCGCGAAACCGAAGTGCTGTTCCTCTTGGCGCACGGCAAGAATGCCGCGGCCATCCAGGAGCAGCTTTGCATTTCCGCAGGCACCGTCAACACCCACATGCGCCACGTCTACCGCAAGCTGGACGTCCACTCTCAGCAGGAACTCATCCAACTTATCGACGGCATGGAGGTTGAAGAGGCGTAGGGGAACTCGTACGCAGGCGTCCACGCGCCTGTCCTCACGCCCGTGAGAACCCGCGGCCTGCAAGCCTGCACATACGCCCAAACGCCGAGCAAGCCTACTTGATAACGACATTCTCCACGAGCCAACGGTGGGCCGCCATCCTCCGCGCGGACTCCTCCACGATGCCCCACACGCCGTTCTTCTTCAATTCATCCGGCTTGGCGACCGACCCCAGATCGGTCATCTGGCGCAGCGCCGCATCCATGTCCTCCTGTGAGCCCTGAAGGCTCAAATGATCGGCAAGCGCATCGAGGGCGAAGCCCTGGCGCAGCGAATCACGCGCCTGCAGGCCCATGGCGAATTGGAAGTTCGCCTCGTCGAGTTTCGAGGACTCCAGATACTCCTTCATGGTCTGGCCCTGCTGTGCCGCCTTCTCGCGTGCGGAGTCCATAAGCTCCTCGCGTCGACGTTCGATGAAGGAGTCGGGCAGCGGCTCGACCAAGCGCTTGGCCAGCTCTTCATCGACCAAGTGGTCCAAATCGTGCACCGAGCGGCCTTCTTCGTGCTCGAGCTCGTTGCGTACGGCCGCCTCGAATTGCGCGACCGTCATGCCATAGTGCGGGAAGCGCTGGGATACCAGCTCGTCGGACAGCTCGGGCAGGATCCGCGCGCGCCTCGCTCGGCAGCGCAGATCCACCGAATAATGTTCGATCGGCGCGAACTCATCGGAATCGGGCTTGTCGTCGAACTCGAACGTCCTCCGCTCGCCCACGAGGATACCCACGGTGTTGTCGACGAAACCTTCGGGCATGAGGCCGCGCTCAAGGGCGATGACGATTCGCTCGCCCGAAAGCTCGGGGGCCTCCCGTCCATCCACATGCGTCTTCATGTCTGCAAGGATGCGGTCGCCTTCGGCGACCCTGCCCGTGGCGTTTTCGTATCTGGCATAAGGGGAGAGCTTCTCGGCGATGCGCCTGCCCACTTCCTCTTCGCTCGCTTTCTCGAGGTCGCCGGAATTCACCACCACGGGCTCATAGGATTCCAACTCGTAGGAGGGCTTCTCCACCACGTCGATCTCGAAGTCCCAGTCTTCCTTTCCGTAGAGCCCTTTCGCCTCGAGGTCGTAATGGCTCGCCGGGAGCGGGGCGAAAAGCACGGGGATGCCCTGTTCATCCGCCACGCGCATCCCCACGCGCAAAGCCATGTGGCGCAAGATGCGCTTCCTCGTCTCGTCGGCTCCGATCTTCGCCTCTAGGGCATGGCGCATGGCGCGCTTGTCGATGCCCGCATGCTTGACGCCCGCAGCATCGAGCTCCGCCTTGACCGCCTCATGAACGAGGAAGCGTTTCTCCCCGGCGCTCAACCGCACCACGAGATGCAGTCGGTTGTCGCTTCTGCGCTCTGGTTCGTTTATCAGCTTGATGCTCATGCGGCTCTCCTTCGCCAATCGAAAAGGGCTTGCTGCGGATTGGGAACAATAGGGATTATAAACAAGGGGCTGGGAAACAAGCCCGCAAACCGAAGTTCGCAAAGCCTGCTTCCCAGCCCACTTTGGGGGGAGGGCGGTAATACGGCCTATACGTCGAAGAACGCGAAGACCGAAATACCCAACACGTAGAACACCACGCGGAGCACGATCGCCCCAATCAGCACGACCAGTGCCGTAGCGGCGCCCCAAGTCTTCCAGTTGTCGCTCTTCTTGCCCATGTAGGCGGTGATGACACCGACGATCACGAGCAGCAGCGCGCAGACCGAATAGGTCATGGCATCACCGGAGAACGCGCTCACGGAAGTCACGTCGTTGATGCCGCGCGTCGGACCCACGGGGTCGAAGTAGTACGGCACCTGAGTGAAGATGGAGCCGATGGTGCACAGGTAGATCAGGTAGGCTACCGTGCACACCGCGTTAACGATCGCACCGATGAACGGAACGCGTTCGTTGAGCGGCTTGTCGGCTTCTCCCTCGTCGTCGGCGTAGGCATCGTCGCCGCAGCCTTCGAGCTTGTTCCAGATGCCGGACTTGCGATTGCTCTTGCTCAGCGCGGCAACCACCGCAGGGCCGAAGCCGCAGGCGGCACCTACCACGGAGAGCAGCTGCACGATGCCGTCCCAAGCAGGACGCGAGGGCATCATGTAGCTATGGGCGCAGACCGCTGCGAGCACAACCGAGACGACGATAGCGAGGATGGCGACCCACTTGGGAATCTTGATCTCGCCAGCCGTGCGGCGGATGTACACGAAGTAGATGACCATGATGATGACCATGACTACGATCGCGACGAGCTCCTGGGTAATACCCGAAGTCGGGTTACCGAATCCGTTGAAGATTCTCTCCCAGTGCTGAAGGTGCAGGAATACGGCGATTCCTCCGATAATCAGCAAGATGAGCGAAATGAAGAGCGCCGGAGTCTGGGCCTTCTGCCCTTTGTCTTTCAGCGCATAGACACCCTGTGCTCCAAACACGCCAGCCGATGCGGCGAGGAAGGAGGTGAACAGGATAAGAGGCCATTGCAATTCCATGCCTTACTCCTTTCCCTGCCATTTGCGGTTGCGAAGGATGTAGCCGAGCTTCGGCTTGTTGCCCACGTCGGTGAGGTGGTAGACATCGCTGTCGGTCCACGACTCAAGCCATTGGCGAGCCGTCGTACGGGTCTTCATCATGTTCTCGTACGATATCGCCTTGTCCTGCGGAGGCGTGAGGGCCTCGAACTGGCCGTAATCGCCCTTGTCGAGATCGCCGAACCAGCGCGCGTGGCTGCCGCAGCTGATGACGCATTGGGGCAGCTCGCCCTGGGCGGTACGCTGCTGGCACAGCGTGCACTTCTCGACGACGCGCTCTTCCTCGTTGAGGTAACGCACGCCATACGGGCATGCCATAACGCAGAACTGGCAGCCGATGCACTTGGACTTGTCGATTTGCACCGTACCGTCGCTGGTCACATGCGAGGCACCGGTCGGGCACACCTTCACGCACTCGGGGTTCTCGCAGTGCTGGCACTGAATCGGGATGAAGTACATCTCGACATCCGGATACTGGCCGGAACCGTTTTCTTTCGGCGTAGGGCCGATGCGGAGCGTCTTGATCCAGAAGTCGCCTGGCTTGACGCCGTTGATTGACTTGCACGCTGTGGAACACGCGAGGCAGCCCGTGCAGCGATTCAAGTCGGTGACTATTGCATATCGGGTCATACGATCATCCTCCTACAGGTCCCACTGGTTTTCCCACTCGGGCTCGCCCTCGAAACGAGAGCGCATGCCCACGGTCATCCATTGACGCAGACGCGGGTCGCTCGCGTCATGGATGCACTCGGGATGATCGGGCTTGCTCGGATCGCACGGGACGGGGTTGCCATAAGGCGAGTTCTCCGCCGTGGCCTTGTAGATGACAACCGGATAACCGCGCATGGTCGGGCAACCGCCAACGGGGTCCTGGCCATAGGGATTGTTCAGGCAGTTGACGCCTACCAGCTCGAAGCCATGAGTAGCGTACTCGAACTCGGGGAACCACCACTGATGGTTGGCGTTGGATACCGGAAGCTTATTCCACAGATTCTTGGCGTTGTTGTTCGTCGGCTTGATGGCGTAGTACAGGTCCACGACCTCGCGGATACGACCCCACGGGCTCTCGATCCAGACCCAGTCGCCCTGCTCGACGCCGATGCGCTTGGCCTCGACGGGGTTGAGCTCGACGCGCGGCACGGGCCACAGCTCGCGGCACCAAGGCAGCTGCCTGTGCTCGGAGTGGAAGTAGACCGGCTGGCGCGAACCCGTAGTCTGCAGGAACACGTTGTCCGGGTACTTCTTGATAGCATCTTTGTACCACTGGTTCTGGAAATAGCTCTCGTCCACCTTATCGACCTGATCGGCCTGGTAGAGTTCGGGCATCATCATCGGGGAGTCGGTCGCCTCGCGGTAGAACGGGAAGCGGTCCTCTTCGCCCTTGAAGAACTCGATGTCCGTGTGCGCCCAGCGGGCATCCTCGCTGATGTCCTCAACGAAGGTGTCGGTGGCATACGGGGTGTTGTGAGCGTTGATGTCCTGGCCGCACATCAGGTGCGTGCCGGCATTGCCCTCGTTGCAGATGTAGGCCTCGCAGGTAAGGGACCAGATCTCGATCAGACCGCAAGCCGTGTTGTAACCGGGCTTGTTGTCGAGCAGCGAGAACAGGTTGAAGCCGCCCTGCTGACGACGGTAGCCCATCTCGTGACGACGGAACGTGCCCCAGCGCTCGGGATGCCACTCGCGGCAGTCCATCCAGCCGTGTTCAGTGAACCAAGCCTTGGCTTCGGCCCACGTCGGGCCATTCGGGAACGCCTCGGTCTTCCAAGCATCCACATTGTCCTTGAGGATGCGGTCGTGGTCGGGCCACAGGTAGCTCGGCTTGCCGTTAATGGCCTGGGTATACTCGTCGCCCAGCTGAGCCGTCCACTTCTCGATGTTCGAGGAGCTCATGGAATCGGCCTGCACCTTGAGGATGTAGTCCTCGGTGGAGGGGTTGGCCTCCTTGTCCTTGGTGTTCCAGGGCACGCCCATGGCACGGTACATGCCGCAGTTCCAGTCGGGGTCGAAGATGGTCTCTCCCGGGGGCTCGATGGCCGCCACGCAGCAGCCGAAGAAGCCGCCCGCGCCCTGCGAGACGCGCGTGGAGTCGAGCTCCATCCAGTGCTGGCAGGGGAAGATGACGTCGGCATTGCCGTTGGTCGGGCAGAACCACAGGTCGATGTCCGCGAAGAAGTCGAGCTGGGTCATGGCGTTCCACGCGCGAACGGTATTGGCCATGTTCATGATATCGCCGGACTGGCACACGCCGCCGTGCAGCGCGTAGGGGGTCTCCTCGATATGCATCTTGAAAGGCTCTTCGTGCAGACGGTCGACCAGCTGCACGGCCTTGTCCCAATCGGGATCCTGCAGGCCGCCATCCCAGGTGGTGTTCGCGTCGCACCAGCGTGCCCAGAAGCGGTTCAGCGGGAAGCGAGCCGCGTCGATCTGGCCGGCGTTGCGGGTGAACACGGTCTTGGGGTTCGGGTAGTACTGCGAGGGGAGCATTGCGCCGCCCATGCGCTTGGCGATGATGATGGCCTCTTCGTCGGAGGGAACCTTGCCGCCGTAGCGCTTCTCGAGCAGACCGCCAGCGTCGCGGCCGGCTTCCTTCTCGTCGATGAGGTACTGCACGAAGTCCTGCATGTACTTGGCCTGCTCCTGCAGGGAGGCATCGCGGCCCGGCCAGGTGATGGCCGCATCGCCGTAAGCGGTCGAAGCCTGCATGTTGGAACGGCCCGGATTGCCGTCGAACTGGCTCTTGCAGCTGCCGCGGTTGCCGGCGGGCTCGTCGGAGTTGCCGGTGATGCAAGAAAGCACCTGCAGAATATGCGAGTTCTGGATGGCATAGCCGTTCTGGTCGGGAGCGAGCTGGAAGTGAACGCCGCCGTTGCCGTGACGCGGGTCGAGACGGGTCGTCCACCTGTCCATGGCTTCCGCCATGTCTTCGAAGGCGACACCCGTGATGTCCTCGAGGGTGCTCTCGTCGTACTGGCTGGTAACGTCATGGAAGCCATCCCACACGGTGCGGCACTTGTAGGTCTTGCCGTCGCGCAGGGTCACCTCGACCTCGCCGGGGAACAGCGCAGGCTTCTTGGGAAGGCCGGCGGGATTGGTCTTCGCGCCCTTCTCGTTGCCCGCATCCCAGTAGGGGTCGTACATCGAATCCGCCGGATCCGCCCAGGTCGACTGGTCGGGCAGCCAAGCATCGGCGACCAGGCCGGTGAGCGGATGGGGGATGAACGAGCCGGTGGCAGGAATCTTGTGCGTCTCGCCTTCCCACTTCATCTCGTACTTATCCCAGTAGGTCAGGCGATTGTTGTTCTCGTCCCAGACCATGAAGCGGTAGGGGCTGCCGCCCTCGACCATATCCGCCTCGGTGATGAGCTTCGTGCGCATGTCGACGCCGCCATTGCCCTCAATCTGACGTGCAACGGTGAGCCAGGGCTTGTCGTCGCAGTACAGGAACGTGGCATTCGACCATCGACGCACCATCGTGTCGTCGTAGAGCTCGTTCTCCATGATGTAGTTGATCATGCCCAGAGCGAGTGCGCCGTCGGTGGACGGACGCAGATGCAGCCACTTGTCCGCTTCTTTTCCGATAGGCGTCAGGCGCGGGTCAACCAGAATATGGTAGTCCGCGTGCGCGCGCACATCGGAAATCGTGCGGTTCGTGGTGTCGTAGTTGGAGTACTCGACTGCGGTGCCCCACTGCAGGTAGACCTTCGGCTCGGCCTCGACCTCCATCCACGGGGAACCCATCTCGTCGGTCATGATGCCGCCCCAGTGGCGCGGGCCCTTGCACACCTGGTATGCCAGGTGGGCGTTCGGCGTGCCGAAGAGCTGCTTCATGCCCTGATACGGCCCGAGCGACCAAACGCGCGACGTGCCGCACATGACGAAGACCGACTGGCCGCCGTACTTGTCCACGACTTCGCCGAGACCCTTGGCTGTCAGCGAGAAAGCCTCGTCGAGCGTGATGCGCACCCATCCGGCATCGTCGGAACCCTTGGGGTTCGTGCGCTTAACCGGATAGCGAACGCGGTCGGGATGATAGACAACCTGCATCGAGGACTGCTGCTTGGTGCAAGCATGTCCGCGGCTCTGCGGTGCGCTCTCATCTCCCTCGGATTTAATGGCTTTGCCGTTCTGCACGGTAACCCAGCACCCGCACTCGACCTTACCGCATGCACGGCAGCAAGACCTGATGTGCTGGACCTCGTTTGCGGCGGTGGCTGCATTGCTGTCCGCCACGGCAAGCGATTGCATAGGCGCCGTCGCCGAGCTCGCTAACGCGGCGGCGGTTCCCGTGATGGCCGCAACCTTCACAAAGCTGCGGCGCGACATGGTTGACTGAGCCATTGCCTCACCTTCCTCTCTCCGTCTACCGCAAGCGCTCCCTGCGCTTGCGTCTCCTACACTTCGGCAGGGCAGACTCCCCGCCAAAGCGCATTCATTGTAGGGAGGTGGGAATTCCCGTCCTCATAGCACCTTTATGATTTATGTGATTTCTTGGGCCCAACCTCGAGGAACAGCCCTCATATCATATGGAGGCCATGAGGTCGCGAAGCCGCCCCGTCGCTGCTAGCGCTCGTAGACTTCCTCGATGTTGAACATAGTCTGGGCCGTGTGCCAAATGGTGTGCGCCGTGTTCTTCTTGACCGCCGGCTGCTTCATGACGTAGCGATCGGTCATGCCCGCGATCATGTCCTGGGCGAAGACCTCCTCGGAAAGCTCCAGGGCGCCAGCGGGGCAGATATTGGTGCAGCAGCGGCACTTCACGCAATCACCGGGGTAATGCTCCACGCCGAAGGGCTCGCCGCTGTCGGGGTCGCCGAATTTGCGCAGGGCCCCGGTCGGACAGAAGACCGCGCACATCTGGCAGCTCTGGCATTTGTCCGTGTCGATGATGACATGACCCCACAAGCGCGTCTCTATCATGACGTCTTTCGGCTCGCCTATGGTCGCGAGGGCATCGAGGAGCCGCTCGCGTCGATCGGGCAGGAAATGGGGAAGGGTGCCGTCCTCCATGGTCTTCACGTAGACGCTCGCCTGCTTTTCCGCCTCCTCCGTCCCGCTCAGAAACGATTCGGTGGCCTGCTCCGCCGCGACGGCGCCGACGCGCATGCCCTCGCGTTTGGTCTCGAGAAAAGCCTTGCGCTTCGAGGCGTCGAAGGTGTTCTTCTCGTCTTTGCGCACGCTCTTGGGCAGCTTCGAGGAGATGCGCACTTCGCATTCGCCGCCCCAGGCGTCGAGCAGGGCACGCTCCGTCTCCACGACGCTTTCCGCCATGTCCCTGCCGGTGTTATGGTCGCAGTGCTCGCAGTTGCCGCTCACGAGGACGATCTTGCTCGCGCCTTCGGAGGCGAGCGTCGTCAGCAGAGACTCCTCCACGCGGCCCAGGCACTCCACGCGCGCCGCCTTTTCTTCGTCCACGAGGCCGCGTGCCCGGTCGAGCAGCTCTCCGCAGGCTATGACGACCGTATCGTCGTTGGCCCGCGCCGCTCCCGCGCACTCGTCATAAAGCTCTGCATCGTTGGGATGATGGGCCTCGAGACAGCAAGTCGGGCAGTTCGTGGCGCAGGTACCGCAACCGATGCACTTGTCGGGCGTGATGGCGAGCTGCTGGGCCTCTTCATCGTAATGTATGCAGCCCGACGTGCACACCGAGGCGCAGCGCAGGCAATCGGCGTTGCGGTTGCGCACGAGAATGCAGCGGTTCTGATGGACGGTGACGAAGGGGCTGTCGATTTTGGAGATGAGCCCCATCATAGAATCTACACTTGGCATACGTTTTCCTTCTCCCCCGTTTATGTTTCCCCTATGGTACCAAGTCCCCCGTCGCATAAATCATAGCAAGTATATTATTAGCTCGCTCCGCGGTCCCTTATACTTTGTTCAACGCGAAAGAGAAAAGGGGAGGCTATGACTCTGCTGCGACCCAACCAGATACTCATTTTCGATTTGGATGAACGCATAGACTCGGAAGACACGCGCCTGGAAATCAGGCGCTGCTATTCGTTCATCGGCAACCCGCTTATCCGCACCCATGCTCCAGAAGCCGCGGAAGGGGCCGAGAGCGAAGGCGAAGAAGAGGAGCCCATCAAGAACTCGGTGCGCCTGCAAATCGGCCTCGGCACCAGCGACTACCTACATTCTTCCGTTGAGGGGGCCGACGAGCTCTGGCGCGACGTCATAGAGCCCAGCATCTCCAACATGCTTCACAAGATCGGTGCGAACATGAAGGCGTATAACCGCCGCCAGCGCAAGATCGGCCTACCGGAGATAAATGTGAGCCGCCTCGATATCGTGCTGCAGAACGGCCAGCTCGTCATCGGCATGCACCCCGACGCCACGAGCCTGCTCGGCCGCGAGCAGCGCACCCTCGTCGACGATGCCCGCCGCATGCTCAACGACGGCACCCTGGCCGGCGCCGTGCGCATCGACATCCCCTCCGATGAATCCTACGACACCCAGGAGCGCGAGCAGCGAGCGATCTGGGACGAGGCCCATCCCGCGGAGGAAGAGCCAACCGAAGAAGAGCTGCGCCAGGCCGCGCAAGATGCGGCCGAAGAGGAATACGACCAGCACCTGGTGGACAACGCCCGGATCGGCCGCGCAGACCAGGAGCAGGGCACCGACCGCTTCCTCGACGAGAAGTGGCTCGAAGAGGACGCGCGCAGGAAAAGCTACGAGAACACCGCCGTCCCCCCTGTAGACACGGACATCCTGCCCACCGCCTACCACGAGCCCGAAGTGCCCGAGGCGCCGTTGTTCGATTTCGACCTGGACTATTCGGTCTGGTCCGTCACCTACGAAGACGGCAGCGTGCGCACCTTCGACACGACGACGGCAACCTTCGTCGACTAGGTCGCGCAATGTCGGTTACTTCGCATGACATAACCCCCGGCTACGCCAGCGAGGTCCGCTACGTCAAGTGGAACTCGCCCGTCGAGGAGCTGACGAGCATCGCGCGCTTCGCGGACGATATGTGCGCGCGCGGCCTCTGCGAGCGAAACGAGACGTGCATCGCCGTGCCCAACCTCAACTGGGCCCGCCAACTCCGACGCACCCTCGACAAACTCAAGATAGGCTGCAACGCGCAGATTCCCGTACGCGTCTCGAAACAGGGCAAAATCGCCCTGATGACGCTCGAGGCGATTTGCGACATGCCAGGCGCCCGCGAACGCTACCTGCAGCTCGGCGCCACCGAGGAGCAAGTCCGCAATCTGAGCGAGCGCTACCGCGCAACCCGCGGCCTCACGCTTGCGCACGCGAGCAAAATCGATGCTGTGCCCGAATTCAAGGACGCCCTCCGACATGTCGTCGGCGACGAAGACGGCCAACGGCTCGCTCAGCTCCTGCGCGATCAGCTCGCCCACCCGACCATCCCGCAGGGCATGGATCTTATCACTGTCGCCCATTACAAGCACATCGAAGGCCACTTCGAGAACCTGTTCATCGTCGGCTGCGTGAACGGGCTCATCCCCGGACCGGCCGCCTTCTCGCATGAAGACGAGGAGGAAAGCACGCGCGTGCGCGAAGAGGACCGCTTGGCCTTCCGCTCGCTCATCGGGGCCGAACGCACCCGCACAATCCTGTCGGGCTTCACCAAGGTCGACATCCAGACGGCGGATGCGGCGCATTTGCCCTACAAGCGCACGAAGATGGAGGACGGGGAGAAACTCGCGATGGTCACGCCGAGCGATTTCCTCGCAGACGAAAAAGGGCAGCGCCCGACTACGGATGGCGGGCAGGCCCTCTTGAAGATATTCAGACTGAACTGAACCGCACGAAAACGGAAAGGCATGCAATATGGATGAAGCAGACGACAAGAAGCTCGAGAGCCGATTCGGCTTCAACTTCAACGCGGACATCGAAGGTGACGGGTGGCTCACCTCCCCCGACGACGATGACATGTTCGGCGAGGAGGACGCGTTCAGCGTAGACTCCGGCGCCTTCCTGCCAAACGACGAGGGCCGCACCGAGTTCCTGCCGCCCGACCCCGATCGCATTCCCGTAATCGAAAACGCCGTAAAGCAGCAGACCGAGGAGTACAAGCAGCGCCCGGCCATCGAGCGCACGCGCGAGCTGTTCGGATATATGCGCCCGCAGCGCATCGTCCTGCTGGGCATAATCAAGGCGGCCGCCGAGCCGATCTCCAACACGGACATCACCGTGGAGATCGAGCGCTTGAAGTCCCATAAGTTCAGCGTCTATTCACCCACGAACCTGTGCACGATGCTCGAGCAGGCGGGCTCTCTCGACCGCGTCACAGCCGAGGGCGAACCGTATGCGGAGAAGACCCCCGAGCCGGAAATCGTCATCGTGGACGGCATCGAATATTACAAGCCCACCTATCCCGAAGAGGTTTACTGGGTGGCTAGCGAGGCGGGCAACACCGTGCTCGGCGAAAACGACCCGCTCGAGCGCGCTGGACGCCTGTTCGAAAGCGAGAAGGAGTTCCGCCCCATCTACAAGAGCGTGCTCGAGCTGCTCATCGAATTCGACGGCGCTGCCATGACGGCCCTCTCGGGCGCCATCGACAGCATCCCCGCCATCGCCACCCCGCGCCGCTTCTTCGTCCAGCACTTCGTGGAGAATCTGGAGCGCTGCGAGGCCGCCGAGTGGGATGGATCCACTTGGAAGGCCACCGAACTGGGAAAACAGCTTCTCGAAAAAAACCTCGCCGACGTGGAGTCCGCGGAGATTACCCCGGTCAACCCCGACGGCACGCTGAAGGCCCCGGGGGCACACGACGGACGACTCATCACCGAGACGCAGGGCGTCAATTGGTAGCCAAGGAGTTTCACTATGACGAATAACGAGGAAACGCAACTCGAAACGACGACCGAGGACCTCATTGCCCTGCACAAGGGCCGTGCGGCGGAATACGGCCTGCTCTCGCGCCTGTTCCGACGCGAGATCGATGCGGAGCTCCTACAGGCGCTTCACGACCAGCTCTATCAGGTATCGACCGGCAACAGCAATGTCGACGAGGGAAATCGCCTGATAGCAACCTATCTTTCGGGTCTATGGGAGAACACCGAAACCGAGCTCGCTGCAGATTATATGCGCGTGTTCTTCGGCCACGGCTACTCGGGGCATTCCGCGGCATACCCCTACGAGAGCATCTATGCCTCGGAGAAGCGCCTGCTGATGGCGAGTGCCCGCGACGAGGTGCTAGCGCTCTACCGCGCTGCCGGGCTCGACAAGGACGAGTCCTGGAAGGAGAGCGAGGACCATGTGTCCCTCGAGCTCGAGTACCTGCAGATCCTCGCGATGCGCACGGAGAATGCCCTGCGCGAGGACGACGAACGCCGCGTGAAGAAACTCCTGAAGAGCCAACTGAACTTCCTCGACGATCATCTGGGCGCCTGGCTCCCCTTGCTCGCCAATGACGTCCGCGAATTCGCCCAAACGGATTTCTACCGCGGACTCTCCTACCTGGCGGATGGATTCGTCGAGGCCGACCACGAGCTCCTCGCGGAACTGCTCG
>CAJOOG010000048.1 GCA_905236045.1 uncultured Denitrobacterium sp. | reverse complement strand
CCTCGCAAGCCAGCCGGCCCGCAGCCGCAGCCCGCTCGGCGACTAGCTCAGAATGCGGATGACCGTGGGCTCGCTGTTGTCGACCAACACGCCCTCGAGCTCCTCAATCTCGGAAAGCGCCTGCTGGATGTCGCGTTCGAGCGCCGTATGCGTGATATAGACCAGATCCGCGCTCGCCCCCTCGCCACGACCGCGCTGCACCATCGAGGAAATACTTACCCCGTGGCGCGCGAAGACCTCGGCAGTGGAGGCCAGAACACCGCTGCGATCCTCCACGACGAAGCGGATGTAGTAGCTCATCGAAAGCTCGTCCATGGGCACGAGCGGCAGATCGTCGTAGGTGGCGCGGCTCGCCCAGGGGGCTATGTCGGCCTGCACATGGCGGGCGACTTCCAAGACATCGCCCATCACGGCGCTGGCGGCCGGGCCTGAACCCGCGCCTTCGCCGAGGAACATGGTCTCCCCCACGGCATCTCCCACAACGTAGATGGCATTGAACACGCCGTTCACGCCGGCGAGGGGATGGTCGACGGGCACCATGGTGGGATGAACGCGCACGTCGACGCCTTCTGGCAGGCTGTTGCCCACGGCGAGCAACTTGATGACGTAGCCCATATCTCGGGCGACCTGGAAGTCCACCGGCGCGATAAGGCGGATGCCCTCCGCGGGCACCTGATCGAGCGTCACGCGGGAATTGAAGGCTATCGAGGCAAGAATGGCTATCTTGGCGGCGGCGTCGAGCCCGTCCACGTCCGCCGTGGGATCCGCCTCGGCGAAGCCCTTGTCCTGCGCCTCGAGCAGCGCATCGTCGTAGGTGGCCCCCGTTTCGGCCATGCGCGTGAGCATGTAGTTGGTGGTGCCGTTCACGATTCCCAGCACGCTGGTTATCTGGTTGGCGAACAGCGAGTGCTTGAGCGGGTCGATGATGGGGATGCCGCCGCCGACCGCGGCCTCGAAGGCCACTTCGCGGTGCATCTTCTCCGCCAAGTCCAGAATCTCGTCTCCGCTCGTGGCCATGAGCGCCTTGTTGGCGGTGACCACGTTCTTGCCCGCGGCGAGGGCGCCCATCACCACCTCCTTCGCGAAGGTCGTGCCGCCGATGAGCTCGATGACGATCTGAATCGAGGGGTCGTCGAGAATCTCGTGGAAGTCGTCGGTGAAGATCTCGCGCACGCCATGGGCCACGGCCTGCTCGGGGTTGCGCGAGCAGACCCGCACGACCTCCAGATCGATGCCGTAATGGCGCTTGAAGTCCTCCTTGTGCGCGGCGATGATGTCCAGGCAGCCCCCGCCGACCGTGCCCGTTCCGACGAGACCGATTTTTACCGTCATGGCTTCTTCTCCTTCTAATCGATATCGCAGGCCAAAAGGTCCGCATAGGTTTCGCGGCGTGTGACCAGACGCGCTGCGCCGTCTTTCACGAAGACGACCGCGGGGCGCGGCTGACCGTTGTAATTGCTGCTCATGCTTCGGCAGTAGGCGCCTGTTCCGAAAACGCACACGATGTCGTCGAGGTCGGGATGCTGAAGGCTGCCGTCGAGGACCACCGCATCGCCGCTCTCGCAATGCTTGCCGCACAATGTGACCACTTCGGTACGGGGCTGCGCCGCCTTGTTGGCAATGGCCGCCTCGTACTCCGCATGGTAGAGGGCCGTGCGGATGTTGTCGCTCATGCCGCCGTCGACCGCCACGTACTTGCGAATGCCCGGCAGCGTCTTCAAGATGCCCACCTTGTAGAGCGTCACGCCGGCGACGGCGGAGATGCTGCGACCGGGTTCGGTGAGCACGCGGGGCTCCCTCACGCCGTGCTTGGCGCAGGACCTGCGAAGCGCGTCGGTGGTGATCTGGGCGAATTCGTCTACCGTGGAAGGACGGTCGCCGGCCAGGTAGGCGATGCCCACCCCGCCTCCGACATCGAGGTCCTCTATCTCGATGCCGTAGCGCTCCTTGATGCGCGCAAGCAGTTCGATGGCGATCTCGACCGCCTCGCCGAAGGGATGCAGCCGAAAGATCTGCGAGCCGATATGCATATGCAGGCCGCGCAGATGCACGTTTTCGGCCTTCAGCACATCTTCCACGCAGTTGAACGCGAAATCGTCGAGCATGGTAAAGCCGAATTTGCTGTCCTCCATGCCCGTGCGGATGTACTCGTGGGTGTCCGCCTCCACGCCTGGCGTGATCCGCATGTAGACGTCCTGCACCACGCCATGCCGACGGGCTATCTCGTCGACGCGGCGCAACTCGATGCGGCTGTCGAGCACGATGCAGCCCACTCCGGCGGCAATGGCCTCCTCGAGTTCCTCGGGCGTCTTGTTGTTGCCGTGCATGTAGATGCGCCGCGCGGGGAATCCGGCCGCGAGAGCGCAGGCGAGCTCTCCGCCGCCCGAGACGTCCATGCTCGCGCCCTCCTCGTCGACCAGGCGCACCATGGCCTTGTTCAAAAAGGCCTTGCTGGCGTAGATTACCTCCGCATCGGGATAACGCCCCTCGAAGGCGGTGCGGTATTCGCGAATGCGACTGCGCAGGTCCTCCTCGTCGTACACGTAGAGAGCGGTACCCTGCTCGCGGGCGAGCTCGACCATATCGACGCCGCCTATGAACAGGTGGCCGTCCTTCACCTCCGCCGTGCGCGGCAGAACATCGCCAAGCTCGGCGGTGGTGCGGCCGTCCGCTACGGCATCGGCTTTCGGCGCGGGCAAGGACATGGGCATCCCCCTTGTGAAGGCGCTGCGGGGCAGCGCGAGCGAGTAGTCCCGCCATTGTAGCAAGCAGGCGGGGAAGTGCTATCATCTTCGGCGGAAATTCAAACCGCGCGGCACCCTCGCGCGAAGACCGAGATAGGAGAGACGAGATGGCCGATGAGATCTCCCTCGACGCCTGGCTCCAGGAAGCCAAATCCGCCCCGAACGCCGACCAGTGCGGCATGTACCTCTGCCATAACGGCGTGGTGCGCACCACGCCCAAGGCCCAGGTCCGCAAAGGCGCGGAGGGGCTGCCCGAGGTGATGCGCATCGACTTCTCCTACGACGCGCAGGGCGTGCAGGCCGCCGAGCAGGAAGCGCTCCAAATGCCCGGCATCTACTATGTGCGCACCTGGCTCGCCGAAGGCCCGCGCGAGGTCGGCGACACCATCATGTACGTGCTCATCGGAGGCGACATCCGCCCTCATGTGGTGGATTGCCTGCAGACGCTGGTCGGAAAAATCAAAAACGAGCTCGTGGTTGAAAAAGAGATCTACGTCGACTGACGTCGATCGACGCGAACCGACGTCGATGGACGTCACATGATCAAGCTGACCATCATCGCAACGGGCAAGCTGAAGGAGCGGTTCTGGAAGGAAGCCTGCGCTGAATACCGCAAGCGCCTCGGCGCCTATGCGAGGACAGAGGTGCGCGAGCTGCCGGATTCCACACCCGAGCGCGAGGCCAAAGCCCAGATCTCCTCACTCGATGCGCTCGGAGACGCCCACGTCGTGCTGCTCGACATCCGCGGACGCGAAACGTCGAGCGAGGAGCTGGCCTCCTCCATCGACGCGCTGACGATCGGCGGGGTCTCCCACATCGCCTTCCTCATAGGCGGCAGCGAGGGCGTGACGGAAGAGGTGGCGGCACGGGCGCACGAGAAGCTGAGCTTCGGGCCCATCACCCTGCCGCACAACCTGGCACGCGTGGTTCTACTCGAACAGCTCTACCGAGCGCAGAGAATCATCCACCGGGAGCCCTACCACAAGTAGGCTCCTCGCACGAGACAGCGCGGGCCTAGCTCGAGTAGTTGGCCCCGATGACCACCAGGAAATCCCCCAGGAGATTGTACTTGCCGTCGTTTTTCACCACTTTGGCATTATGAGCCACGGTCCCTGCGATCTCCTGCGCTTCGCTAGCCTGGGAATCGTCTTCATAGACGACGATGGTCTCCGCGTAATCGTCGCTGTCGGCGTTGCCCGTTTCCGTGACGGTGTAGCCCACCTTCGTGAGGGCGTCCGCCGCCTCCGCGGCCAAGCCGCTTACCGCCGTTCCGTTGCGCACGTAGATGCTGCCGGTCTTAGGCGCAGAGTAGGTCATGTCCGACGCGCTGGCACTCGACGTGGACGGGGAGTCCGTCCCCCCGTCGCCGGCGTTGCTGAGCGTGATGCCGGTGGACTTGTCCACCACGGTCTCCTCGGTGGGAGAGAGCCCCTCGTCCACACGCTGCATCATGGTATTCCATTCTTTCCAGTTGACGTCGGTCCACCAGACCTCGTTCTCGTAGACAGGCGTGTTCGGCATGGTGGCGCTGTAGAGGTCCTCCTCCGTGCTCATGCCCTTCATGGTCTGCGCCAGCGAAACGATGTCCGCCACGTTCATATCCGACTGCACGTAGGTGGAGAGCATGGACACCGTGTTGGCGATGGTGCCGACATCGGAGGCCAGCAGCTTGTTCGAGATGGCGGAGATGACGGTGCGCTGGTTGGCGGCGCGATATTCATCGCCATCGCCCACCTTGTCGTAGTTGTGACGGGAGCGCGCATAGATGAGCGCCTGCTGCCCGTCGAGCGTCTGCAGGCCGGCATCGAGATGCCCGGTGTATTCGTCGTCTATCTCCATGGTCACGTCGACTTCGATTCCGCCGAGCGCGTCGACCACCGCCGCGAGACCGTCCATGTCCACCAGCGCGAAGTGCGTGATGTCGACTCCGGCGAGCTTGCTGACCGTGGAAATGGTGGCGCTCACGCCGCCGAAGGTGTAGGCCGCGTTAATCTTCTGCTGCCCATGGCCCTCTATTTCCACACGTGTGTCGCGCGGGATGGAGACGAGCGTGGCCTTCTTGCTCTTGGGGTCGATTCGAGCGAGGATGATGGTGTCGGTGCGGTAAGCGCCGTTGTAGACGTTCGTCTCGGTGCGGGTGAGGTCCTGGTCGGTGCCCAAAAGCAGCATGTAGAAGGGCTCCTCGACCGTGTCCTTGGTGACGAGCACTTCCTTGACGGCCGAATCCAGCCCCTCGGAGAGGTTGTGGTTGAGCATATTAATGTAGGCCCAGGCCACACCCCCGCCGATGGCGAGCAGCGAGAAGAGCGTGACGAAGACGCCGAGCACGATGCGACGACGACGGCGCTTCTTGGCACGAGGCTGGGTGTAGCGCTCTCCCTCCCTGCGGGAATACTGGTTCGCCGCCGCCGGCACAGAAGAGGCATACGTCACGGAAGCGGGAGTCGATTCGAGCGGAAAGGGTTCCTTCGACTCGGCGGGATACTGGTCCGTCCCCGCGAGGTCTATTGTCGAGGCTTTGGCGTGCCTGCCCCCCGAAAGATCCGGGTTCTCCTCGCGCCCCTTATGTTTGCGATTGCGAATCATGGGGGGTATTGTGCCAACGAAATGGCCGTTAGGCAAGCGAATCCCCCCAACCAACATACGGAGCGCAAACGCGGTTCACCAGCAGTTCATCCTGCTCGGGCATACCCGCGATCAGTCGAGCTCCGCGAGCGCCTCGCCTAGGCGCCTCAATCCCTCGCGCAGGGTGTTTTCGGGGGCGCAATAGCCTAAACGGGCGCCCTTGGGCAGGTCGAAGCGGCTTCCGGGAACCAGCAGCACGCCCCGCTCGCGCAACAGCTTCAGGCAGAACTCCTCATCGTCTCCGGGGATGTCCAGGCGGATGTAGCTCACCGACACACCCTTCGGCGGCACCCAGCTCACTCGGGGCTGCGCGTCGATCCATTTTTGCGCGATGGCGCGGTTCTTCTGGATGATAGCCCGATTCCTCTCGATGATGGGCTCGCGGTTGCGCAGCACATAGGTCGCCAGAGCGTCGTTGAAGACGCCGCTGCAGATCATCGTGTAATCGCGCAGCACGCGCATGCGGTCGGCGAGCTCCTTGTTGCTGACGGTCCAGCCGCAGCGGGCGGCGGGGACGCTGTAGTCTTTGCTCACGCTGTTCGTGCACACGCCCTTATCGTAGAGGTCGACGATGCTCGTGCACCTCTCGGGTTCTTCGAGCGGGAAGAACACCTCGTCGCAGAGAACCCATGCGTCCACGCTGCGGGCGATTTCCACGATCTCCTCCATCACCTCGGCGGTGATGACGGTGCCCAGCGGATTGCTGGCATTATTCACGCATATGAGCTTCGTATCGGGCCTCACCAGCTTCTTCAGCTCGTCGAGCCGGGGCTGCCAGCCGTCCTCCTCGTGGATGTGCCAACGGTCCACCTCCGCGCCCAGCGCGGCGGGCAGGTCGTAGAGGGGCTGATAGGTCGGATATTCTGCGACCACATGATCGCCCGGGTCCACGAGCGCCATGATGGCATTCAAGTTCGCGCCCGTGCCGCCGTTCATCTGCAGCACGTTATCGGGGTCCACATGCCGATAGAGTTTGGCCACCTCCTCTTTGAACTCGGCCGATCCCTCGATCCAGCCGTAGTTCATCTTCTCCCTATCGAGCTGCTCGTAGAAGGTCTGGCCGTCTTTGCCGTCGAGCTGGAGAATCTCGCCCATGGTAAGGCTCGCGATGGTGGACTGGGCGATGTCCCAAGTCGCATCGTGCTCCCAGATGTTCAGGTATGCTTCCACGCCGATGGTCTTGATTCGCATGAGATGTTCTCCTCTTCAACTGCGGAAGGGGAACAGCCGCGCATGCCGCTCCCCTTCCTTCGGTTCGTTTTTCGGGCTTTCGTCGGTCGTTTAGAAGACCGGGATGAAGCCGATGGCCGTCAGCGGGATGCTGATGACGCCGATGATGCTGATGATGACGGCGCCGATCTTCTCGCCCTGGGCAAGGCTCTCGCCAGCTTCCTTACGCGCCTTGGCATAGAAGAAGAAGCCGGGGATGTAGCCCAGGCAGGCCAGGATGAGGAACTGCCAACCGGCCAGCACCATGCAGATAACCTGGAAGGCCACGGCGATGAAGCCGAAGACCATATTCTTGGTGTCGCCGGTGTCCTTGCCCAGCTTCACCTGATAGGCAGCAGCCAGAGCCCAGGAAACCATGATGGTGACGGTGCACATGCTGATGGCGAAGGTGTAGGCGTCGGCCGCGGCGAAGGCCACGATGAGGAAAACCTGGGTGCAAAGGCCGACGATGACGAGGGCCATTTGGGGAGCGCCCTTGCCGTTGATCTTGTTCCAGGAAGCGGGCAGCAGGTGGTCGTCGCTCATGCCGCTGGAGGTTTCGGCAGGCAGCATGGTGAAGGACAGCCAGGCGCCCAGCACGCTGATGATGATGGCAACGCTGATGAAGGTACCGCCCCAACCGGGAGCCAGGTGTTCGAACACGGCAATGGTGGCAGGGCTGTCGGCGGCGATGAGATCCTCATAGGGCATAACGCCATAGGGGAGCACGGAAGCGCCGACGTAGAGGACGACCAGCACGATGAGGCCGATGATGGTGGCCTTGCCCACATCGGACTTCTTGGCCGCACGGCTGCTCATAACCGTGGCGCCCTCGATGCCGATGAACACCCACATGAGGGCAATCAGGCTGTTGATGATCTGGTCGCTTACGCCGCCCAGCTCCACTTCGCCTTCGTTTAAGGCCATAATCGCCGCATTGCGCGACATGGTGCCCCAGAAGTCCTCGGTGAAGACGCCGGCGTTGAAGGCGAACAGGCAGAACAGGATAAACAGCAGGATGGAGGCGATCTTGACCACCATGACGACGGCATTCAGGAAGGCTGCGCTTTCCACGCCGTTGATGACCAGGAAGGTGATGGCCCACAGGAACACGGAGACGATCACGATGGAAATGATGCCGGCGGGGTCGGTCAGGCTATCGGCGAACGTGCCGGGGAACATGGTGCCGAGTACCTGCACCACCATGGTTGCAAAGCCGATGTTGCCCAGCCAAGCGGAAAGCCAGTAGCCCCAACCGGAAATGAAGCCGGCGAAGGGGCCGAAGCCCTCGCTCGCATACTGGTACAGACCCTCGATTTCGGGCTTCTTGGCGCCCAGATTGGCGAAGGTGAGAGCGAGGAACAGAAAGCCTGCGCCTGCGAACAGCCAGCCCAGAAGCGCGCTGCCGGGGGCGGCGGCGTTGGCCAGCTGGCCGGTCAGGGCGAAGACGCCCGAGCCGATGCAGGAGCTCACCACCAGGCCGACGAGGCCGAAGAGGCCGAGGCCTTTTACTTTTTCGGACATGAGAACCCTCCTCATAGAGATTCACGAGACAGTGTTGAGGGGTGCTCGAGCTTTCGCCCTCCTGCGAAGTGCGTTCTGCGACATCCTGTCTTGGACAACAACATCTCGCAGAACGTTCGAGCACCGAGGGAAAGCCCCCGCCCTGCGCGTGGGCAGGGGCAATCCGGCGTAAGGGAAGGAAGGGCGCCCGCCTCACGCGGGCTCCTTCACTCGAAAATGGCGGGTAAGGCCGGCTTTAGGCCAGGTCCTCGCGCCAAGCGGGCATGCTCATGCAGCGCGGGCCGCCGCGGCCGCGGGACAGCTCGGAGCTCGGGATGACCTTCAGGTCCAGGCCCTCTTTGTACAGGAAGTCGTTGGTGATGTTGTTGCGCTGGTACACCACGATGGTGCCCGGCTTCACGCACAGCGTGTTGGAGCCGTCGTTCCACTGCTCGCGCTCGGCGGCGATGCGGTCCCCGTTGCCGCACTGGAGCAGCTTGACGGGCTGGCCCACGTACTTCTCCAGAATGGCTTCCAGGCTGGAGTCGAGACGCTTGATGGAGACTTTGCCCTTCTTGCCCGGGGTGATCTCGAACACCGTCAGCGGCCCCAGGATGCCCGGATGGATCGTGAACTTGTCGTAGTCGATCTGGGTGAACACGGTATCCAGATGCATGAACGCGCGGCTGTTCGGGATATCGAAGGCCAGGATAGTGTTGATCGAGGAAGTCTCGTCGGCGAAGAGCGTCTTGGCCAGGGTCTCGATGGCGTCGGGCTCGGTACGCTGGCTGATGCCGATGGCGAGCGTGTTGGCGTTGATGTTGAGTATGTCGCCGCCCTCGATGTGGAACGAGTAGTCGCGATGGAAGTACTGATGAGCGCTGCGGAAATCGGGATGGTAGCTGAAGATGTACTGCCCGTAGATCGTCTCGCGATTGCGGGTCTCGCTGTACATGCGGTGAATGGTGACGCCGTTGCCCACCATCGCGAACGGGTCGCGGGTGAAGTAGAGGTTGGGCATCGGGTCGATGACCATCTCGGTCGGGCTGGAGACCATGTCGACCAGGCTGCTGGAGAGATCCACGCCCGTCTCGGCCAGGGTGATGCCCGTCATGGATTTCTCCACGAGGCTCTTGGGGTCGGTATATTCGGAGTTCAGGAAGTCGCGGACGAGCTGACGCCACAGGTCGGTGTGGATGCCCGCCTCGGAGAGCCACTGATCGACGAACTGCTGGCGCAGCGTGACGTCGCCCACCACATCGGCCATCAGGTCCTCCAGGTAGACGACCTCGACGCCTTCATCGCGCAGGGTCTGCGCGAACGCATCGTGCTCCTGCTGCGCGATCTCCAGGAAGGGGATGTCGTCGAACAGCAGTCGCTCGAGAGTATCGGGGGTGAGATTGAGAAGCTCGTTGCCGGGACGGTGGAGAATGACCTTCTTCAGCGGTCCAATCTCGCTTTTGACGTTTACTCCTTGCATAAACGCCCTCCTTTTCTTCTTCGAACTCAAACGCGCGAGGCGTCCATTCAAAACGTGCGGGCCGACCATCTCTCACCTTGGCCGTGAATGCCTGCAAGGCGTACTTTACTCAGGGGCGCGGAAATTGCAATTACGTTTTTTCGATTACGGTCTGTTTTCGGCAAACGGTATGTATTCCTCTGCTAATGGTGCTTGATTTTTCGTTTATCACATTGTATATAGCGTTCCCAATCTAACGTGATAGTGCGCTGACCTGGGGGTATTCAATAATGGGTATATTACTTGATTTGTCAAGACATTATTTTATCCATTTTGTTGCATACTCCGCCCGATTCCACGCATCGATTCCGCACATTCCAGCCGAATCATGCAATTCGACTCGACGCCTCGTTTATGCACTCGCGAGACTGTGGTACCTTCGTAGGGAAAACGAAAGGGACCGCCCATGGACAACCCGCTTTACGCCTTCTCCGAAGAAGAGCGCGCCTATCTGCGCGAGACATTCGAAACAGAGCAGACCCACCTGAGCCCGTATGCCGCACGCGACGAGGAAGCCATCTACGAACAGCCCTCCGAGCGCAGCGAAGACGACCGTCTCGTCCGCCCCAACTTCGTTCAGGACGTGGACCTGGTGCTGAACAATCCCTATTACAACCGCTGCATGGACAAGACGCAGGTCTTCCCGCTCTATCGTAACGACGACCTCACCCGCCGCAGCTTTCACCTGCAGCTGGTGGCGCAGATCTCCTGCAAGATCTCCCGCGCCCTCCACCTGAACGTGCCCCTCACCCGCGCCATCGCGCTCGGCCACGACATGGGGCACACCCCCTTCGGCCATGGCGGCGAGCGCGTGCTCTCGAACCTCTACCACGCCCACACGGGACGCTACTTCAACCACAACGTGCACAGCGTCCGCCTGATTCGCACCATCGCGGGGAGCAACATCTCGCTCCAGGCGCTCAACGGAATGCTCTGCCATTGCGGCGAGAAGGCCTTCGCCGAATACCAACCCGAGCCCTGCGAGAGCTTCGCGCAGCTCGACGCGATGATGGAGCGCTGCTACACGGAGGCGGGAGCGAGCCAGACGCTGCGTCCATCCACGCTGGAAGGCTGCGTGGTGCGCATCTGCGACATCCTGGCCTACTTGGGCAAGGACCGCCAAGACGCCATAACGGTCGGCGTGCTCTCGGATGATAACTATCGGCTCGAGGACAACCCGCTCGGCAGCGTGAATCGCGAATTCATAGGCAACGCCACCGCCAATATCGTGAAGAACAGCATCGGCAAACCCTATTTGAAAATGGACGAGCCGGTGTTCGAGGGGCTCTTGGCGGCGAAAGAGATGAACAGCCATCAAATCTACGAGTCGGAGGAAGCGCACGAGCGGCTCGACCGGGTGATGGAGAAGATGATGGGGCGCTTGTATGAGCGCTGTCGGAAAGACCTGATCGCCTATGACGCGAAGAGCCCGATCGTCCGCCATCATCTGAAGTCCTGGGTGATCGACGAGAGGGAAAGCTACCTGGCGGAGCCGCCCGACGACATAGTGGTGGATTATCTGGCCAGCATGACCGACGACTATATGCTCGCGCTCGACAGACACCTCTTCCCCGACGAAGCCTCGAAGGAAGGCGAGCTCTACGTGCCGTACTTCCGGGATTAGCCACGCCTTCGGCCCTCTCGGGTTCGAATCCCCAGCGCTCCGTCTCTCAACGTTGAAGGACCCTGACGGGTCCTTCATTAATAACAATGG
>CAJOOG010000047.1 GCA_905236045.1 uncultured Denitrobacterium sp. | reverse complement strand
GCGGTGCGCACCGTGAACAAGGCGCGCGGCGACATGCGCATCATGGCCTACATCCGCGAGTCGAAAAGTCCCACGAACATAACCGTGTTCCTGGAGGACACGGCGGCGGTCGCCGGCATGGCCGTGGCACTCGTCGGCAACATCGCCTCCACTGTCACGGGCAATTATGTCATAGACGCGTGGTGCTCGGTCATCATCGGCGCCATCATGGCTTTTATCGCCGTCATCTTGTTGAAGGAGACGCGCAGCCTGGTCATCGGGGAGGGAATGAGCGCCGAGGAGGTGAGCGACGTCGTGTTCATCGCGGAGAGCGACCCGGCCGTCATAAAGTGCGGCCGCGTGCTGTCGCTGTACCTAGGACCCGATGACCTGCTCGTGAACCTAGACGTGACTTTCAGGGATGATTTGGGCGAGGGCGGAATCCTGCTGGCAATTGACCGCATAGAGGACGAGATTATGGGCGAGTACCCGCAGGCGACCCGCATATTCATCGAGGCCGAGAGCTTGAACCAGGTGTACCGTCAGCGCCGCGACCGTCGGTTGCAGTTCGAGGCCTACGAGAACGAGAAGAGCCTCGAGGAGGGCGTCGCCATCCGCATGGCACAGATTCGCGAGCGAGACGAGCGCTTGGTGGAGAAACTCGGGGAGCGGAGGGCGAAACGGCGCGAGGAGATCGCGCGCACCTTCAACATGACGTATTTCCCCGAACTCGCGGCTCAGCGCGCTGGGACAGCCGATGGCGGGCAGGCGGGTGCCTCGCAGCGCAAGAAGCTGTTCAGCGAAGTGCCGTGTATCGAAGGGGAGCGCGTCGTGCTCAATCGCGTTGTGGATACCGACGCCCAGGCGCTGCGCGACCTCGCGGAGAACCCGCTCGTACAAGGGCACGTGCCGGCGCATCTGTTCGAGAAGCAGTTTAACGATGCCGGCGAGGCAATCAGCCATATGTATGGCGACCTCTTCAACGACAAGGAGTCGCTCTTTTTGGCCATCCGCCTGAAGGACGCCGGCGAGATGGCCGGGCTCGCCGAGTTCTATGGCCTGCGCGACCGCCTGCACAAGGCAAGCGTGGGCTACCGGCTGCGCGAGCACTTCTGGGGGCAGGGGCTGGCCACCGAGGCGGTGCGCCTCATGGTGGGTTACCTGTATAGCGAGACCGACATCGAGATCATCACGGCATCGACGATGGTCGAAGACCTGGCTTCCGCGCGCGTGTTGGAGAAGGCCGACTTCATCCGCACGGCGCGCGGCGTCGAGGAGGACTGGGGTTTCCCCGAGCCCACGCTCGTGGACAAGTGGTTCTGCTAAGAGGGCGAGACGCTCACCCTGGGTAATCGTCTCAGGGTAGAAAGGAGCGGCCCCATGCCAAACGAACCCAAGCCCGAAATCAGCCGACGCGGCATGCTCGGGCATGTCGCTGCAGGATGCGCCGCCATCGCCGGCGCATCCCTCGCGGGCTGTGTTGCAGGGATGCCGACGCGCCCGGGAGGCGGAATGCCATCGGCATCATCGGCAACATGGAGCCGGAGGTTGCCTTCCTGAGGGATGCACTCGAGGGCGGGAGGTCGACTATCAGGCGTTCGAGGTGGAAGCGGCCGCCCATTGCGCGGCAATCGTTCGCCACATGGTGGGAATGCTGGGCTAAGAGGCCCGCGCCTGCTAACACGTGTTCATCTTCGCCATGGGCGCAAACGTGGGAACCGGCACAGGTACTCCTCGAGGCAGGGCACACAACCTCAAGGCCCTTCGCCGCCTGGGCGCCGATGGTGCCGACCTCGGTTGTGTCCGACATCGAACGCAGACAGCTCTCTATGATATTAGCAGCTGTATTGAAAGGCTGTTCTGGACAAAGGTTCGCGAAAACACCCCTCTTCGGAGGGGCGTTTTTCGTATACGGGCCGATCTGTGCCAGAACAGAAGGCGTCATCAACGCGCTTGTGGAGCCCAGATGGGTGAAGGGTTGGGCTAATCGCGGGAGCGCGCTCGTCGCATGTTAAAACGGTTCTCGCAAGAAAGGTTTTTCAGACAACGATTACCAGGGCGGATAAAGGCAGGTGCTATGTTCGCAGGAAGGTGAATGCCGACAAGCGCTTGCATGCCGTATGTCTCGACGAGCTGTACGGGAGATGACGCGTTAAGACCCCGTCAGCTTGTTGCGTTGGTTGAGAGCCCTCATAGACCGTCTGCGGAGCTACAGCTTCAGGGGCAGGCACATCCTGCCCGAACCCGGGATCGGGGCGAAGCCG
>CAJOOG010000046.1 GCA_905236045.1 uncultured Denitrobacterium sp. | reverse complement strand
GGGATCGCTTTCGCAATGCCGCCCCGTAAAACCCGAAGGTTTTGCTAGCTGCCATTATCCTAACATGCCGAACCCGTAAGTCAAGCGTTTCACGAAATCAAGGAGGCTCCCGCAGTGGCCGATTCTCCTCTCAGCGGCAAGATCTTGCGGTTCTCCTCCGCTCTCGTGAACAGCTCGCCGAGCTGGGTTGCCGCCACGGCGAAAGACCTCCCTCTGGGAACCGTCTTCACGTACAGGCTCAAGAGCGTGGCGATTTGCTGCATGCGCACGTTCCTAAACCACCGGGCTCTAGCTCGTCTTGGTATGCCCATATCGGCTATCTCTTGTGCCACCAGCGGGGACAGGCGCGTGGTACCCCCTTCCGCGCTACCCAGGTCGTTGAGTATGCATGCTCCGTGCGAACTGGCGTTCCTCAGGGACTTGGCGCGTTTCAGGCGGTAATGCCTGTCTTTCAGTTCATCGTCGTCCCACCTGTCCGCGCAGTACTTCACCACGCCAAGGAATGTCCCGAACGGGACCACGCTGAACAGCACCCAGGGCGGCATTTCGTCCCAGTATTTGCGTATCGCATCGCCACTGTAGAGGTCGTTTCGTCTGCGTCTCAGCTCGTTTTCCAGGTAGAGGTCGCCCCTCTTCCTCATAGCCTCCCTGTAATCGGCGATTAGCGAGTAGCCGTCCTCGTCGGGAACCTCGGCTATCCTGTCGAGCAGGCGAGTTTTCTCGAAGTGCTCCACGTCGAGCGTCATATTCCGGAGCACGTGCCTCAGCTGCTCGTCGATCGAGGCAAGCAGCGCGAGCTGGCCGAAGTCGAGATCGATGTATTCTCCGTCATGCTCGCCGCCGACGTACTTGGGGAAGAGCCTGCGGTAAGATGCGGCCTTGAAGTAGTAGGTCTTCTCAGACAGATAGCGCTGTGCCTCGTCCTCGCCCATAAGCTCGAACTTGACGCCCTTGGATTTTAGGTGATCCACGAGTTCTGGAGCCGTGAGCATCGGCTTGAGCTGGCTCATCATCGTTTCTTCCATTGGGTCTCCTTCTGGGTGCATGTTGGCTGTCTTGTAGATTGCAGCTTAAGATGCCAGAAATGGGGGTGCGGACGTTTTTCTGGACTTCCTAGGCGGCTAAACCTAGGCTCTTCCTGTATTGCATTGGGCTCTTCCAGCCAAGCGATTGCTTGACTGGACCTTCGTTATAGCACTCGATATAGGCTCTCAGCGCTGTTACGAACTCCTCAAACGTAACGCCCTCCCAGCTGCGGTAGTAGAAGAATTCGTTATTGAGTCTACCGAAACAGCCCTTGACCGTCGCCTTGTCCAAAGACGTGGCTTGCGGCCTGCACTCGGCGCAGAACCAGTCGAAGCTCGCCAGCCTTCGGGCGTGCTCGTCCGAGAACCCGAGGGCGTCGCGGAAAGCGACGTACTCGCGTATCGTGTGCGCGAGCCCGCTGGTGTACTCGTATTCCCTGCGCCTCATCGGGAATCGCCCCACTTTATCGGCGGGATCCCGTCCAGGCTCAGCGCGGCCTCCTTGAGCCGGCGCGTGTCGAGCGAGATATACTGGCGGGCCGAGTCCACGTCGGAATGCCCGAGTATCTGCGCGACGGCGGACACCGGGGCCCCCGATCACCAGTTTGGTCCCGACGGCCCTGCGCGGGCCGTGGAACTGCACAGGGGGCAGGCCCGCCTTGCGCCTGATGCGGACAGGGAACCCGAATGCATCATCGAGGTTCTCGGCCGGCCCCTCGGACGCCAGGTGCCCGTGGAATTTCTTCAGCCGGCGCCGGGTGGCGTCAACGCTTCCCGGTTCCATGCGCCCGCTGACCCTGGCGAAGTACTCCCTGACGATGCGGTAGCCCACTTTGGCGAGGTCGTCGATTCCGCGCTCCTGGCAGTCGATCGCGACGGCCTCGCCGCCCGCGAAGCCGTGGTCGATCCGGATGCCCTTGCCCGCAGACGGAAGCGAGACCTGCAGATAAGGATTCAAATTCGTGGCATCTTATGCGAAAATTCAATTGTTAGTCCTGCCTAACATGCAAACCAATCATGGAGGTGCGCACATGAAGCAAGATTCCGAATACAAGGCACTATCGATCAGGGAATTCACGAAGGCAGCCGAGATTTACGACAGCGGTCATGCTGGAATCTACGAGATGTGCAAAGACGATTATCCGCCCATTCTCGAAGAGCTGAAGCAAGACGACTTCGAGGACCTGCTCGATGTAGGATGCGGGACGGGTCCCATGGTCGAGATGCTTGCATCCGAATTCGCAGACAGACGCTACACGGGGCTCGATCTGACACCCCGAATGATAGAGATCGCAAACGCGAAGGGCATCGAAAACGCGTGCTTTGTGATAGGCGACGCAGAAAACCTGCCGTTCGAGGACGAAAGCTTCGACGCAGTCATCTGCGCGAATAGCTTCCATCACTATCCCAATCCGCAAGCATTCTTCAACGGGGTAGCGCGCGTGCTGCGCCCTGGCGGCAAGCTAGTTCTTCGCGATTACACATCCGCGCCGCCCATACTGTGGCTCATGAACCACACGGAAATGCCGCTGGCGAATCTATTGGGTCACGGCGATGTACGCGCCTACACCATCAAGGAATTTCGCGCCTTCTGCGCGGAAGCGAGCCTGACGCCGATTAAGCTGGAAGCCCAGAAGAGCTTCCGGTTGCACCTGGTCGCACGCAAGCCGTCGAGCGCCTCCGGCCAGCAGCTTCAATTCGACGACATCCAGGAAACGGCACTCGTCTCGCTGGCGATACGAGCAAGCGAGACGGCGCGGCCGAACCCTCGCATCCGCGACGAAAAGGCCGCCGAGATCATCAACTCGCTGGGTGTAGACGCGAGCAAGTACGACCCATTCCTCTCGCATGAAGGCGTGGTCGCACGCACCATCATGTTCGCGGACGCGCTACGAGCGCTCATCGAGGTGCATCCGAACGCAGTGTGCGTAAACCTGGGTTGCGGATTCGATGACAAGTTCAGCCAGATCGATAACGGCAAGATCGAGTGGTTCGACGTCGATTTACCCGATCAGATTGCCATTCGCCGCAGGTTCTTCGAAGACCACGCGCGCTGCACGATGCTCGAGGGCGATGCGCTCAGCGGCGCTTGGACATCGCAGCTGCCCAAGGACCGCCCGGTTATCGTAGTAATGGAAGGTGTGCTCGAATATTTTACAAAGGAGCAAACGGACACCTGCCTACATGCGCTCTGCGACTCGTTCGAGCATGGCTGGCTTGTCGCCGAGCTGAACTCGAAGTACATGGCGAAACACTCGAATCAGCACGATGCCATCAAGAGCACCAACGCCACGTTCAAGTGGGGCACCGACTCCGGCGAAGAATTCGTCGAGCTCGAACCGCGTTTGCGGCTCGTTTCGGAACAGAGCTACAACGTGGAAATGCGCAAGCACACGTTACGCGCCAGGCTTTTCGCCGCCACCATAGGCAAGAACATCAACAACCGCCTGGCCGTGTTCGCCTGGTAAAGATATCCTCAATCCACATGAGTCAAGCGAGTCAAGGGGACGCCTCCCCGCACGTGCATCCGCGTATATATGGAAAAATCCCAGAAGGCGTCCGTGGCGGACGCCCCGAAAAGGGTTAGCGCGCAATGGCGTCTTCCGTAGCGGAAGGCGCTTCTTTGCGTTGCGGTTTCCCCTGGTGCGGTTTTCCCATCCATGGCGCTCATCCTTTCCAGACTTCGACGTTCACGCTACGGCGGTTCGATCCGTCGTAGGCGGTGTACTTGGCCGACGGGCATTCGTATTCGCAGGCCCCGCAGCCATTGCAGAGGCCGGCGTCGATTTCCAGCCCGCCTTCGGATGTATCGTGGATGGTATCGAAGGTGCAGGCGTCGCGGCATTCCTTCGAGCAGATTCGAAAGAAATGCGAGCAGGAGGAACATGCGTCCTACATGCATTGTGCGGGGCGGGCGAGGAGTTGTCAACGCGCGCATTGCCAGCATGCCGCATTAGAAGGTCTGGCTATTCCGTCCTCGATCACATGCGCACAGGTATGCGAGAAGGCTGTAAAATACACAATGGTATCGGAGGATCGCAACGGCAAACCCGCACTCAAAGGAGGACTCAAATGAATGCAAGCAGGGTCATCGCCATCATCCTGGGCGTGCTCGTGATCATCGGCGGTGTTTGGTGCCTGATGACACCGGGCGCTACCTACCTATCCCTCGCGTGGCTGCTTGGCATCGTCATGGTGGCCGACGGCATCGCCAACATCGTCACTTGGTTCCAATTGCGCAAGATGGGCCACAGCAACGGCTGGGCGCTCGCCGGAGCCATCGTATCCATCGTCCTTGGCGTCGTCGTGCTCGGCAGCTCCGCAGCCCAACTGGCAGTCGACCTGTTCCTGGCCTATATGCTGGCCGTGTGGCTCATCATCTCGGGCATCGCGCGAATCTTCTTCGGCTGGCGCATGCGCCAAGCCACCAGGATCGCCCAGGTGCAAATCGTCGGACACAGCTGGTGGGCTCCGTTCATCCTGGGCATCCTGCTCGCCATCGTCGGCGTCCTGAGCCTGTTCAATCCGACGGCGCTCATGCTTGCCACCGGCATGATGATCGGGCTGGCCATCATCGTTTCCGGAGTCAGCGTCATCGCGCTCGCCGCATAGGCGCCCCGTCGGCCCAGGCGGGCTAGCGAAAAGGAGGGCAGCGGCCCGTTTCCGGCCCGCTGCCCTCCTCCGCTTGCATACGACGCAGATATGCGTCAGACGAGGTATCGTCTCATCAATCCATGGAAGCGCCGCCGTCGACGTTCAACGCCTGTCCGGTAACATGGTCGGCCATCGGGGAAGCCAGGAACAGGAACGCATTCGCGATATCCTCGGGCTTCTGGTCGCCGCGATCGAGCGGGATGAAATGCTTCAGCGATTCCTTCCACGCGGTTTCGCGATCCTTGCCGCTCTGCTCGTCGGCATCGAGAATCTTTTCCCACATGGCCGTGCGGATAATGCCGGGGCACACCGAATTCACGTTGATGTTGTAGTCGGCTCCGGCATAGGCTGCCGCCTGCGTGAGGTAAATAATCGCAGCCTTCGTCATGCCGTAATGGGCGAAGCCCTCGCGCATGGCGTGGCGTCCCGCAAACGACGCGGTGTTAACGACCTTGCCATGGTTGTACTTCTTCATGCGCTTGAGAGCGCATTGACAGCCGTTGTTGGCCCCCATCTGGTTCACCTTGATCAGCGACATGATGTCATCTTGATCGGCATCGAGGAAGGAGGCCAACGAGACGATGCCGGCATTGTTGATGACGACATCCAGGCGCCCCGTCTCCTCTTCCGCTTTCGCCATAACGGCATCTACCTGGTCGATCTTCGTCACGTCGCATTCGCATGCTTCCGCTTTAAAGCCCTGCGCGCGCACGGAATCGCGCAGGTTCTTCGTGTTTTCGTAGATGATGTCGGCGATGTAGACATTTGCGCCGTTCTTCGCGAACGCGCGCACGATAGCCTCGCCAATGCCTCGCCCGGCACCGTAAACCACTACCGTTTGATTGTCGAACCTTATCTCCATGCTTCTTATCTCCTTTGATCGGCGTTTCAGAGGCGCGAGAAACTACTTATCAACCTCGGAGGTCTTCAGGATACGCACCGCATGCCAATCGATGTAGGCGCTCAGCGAAAGGTCGCCCGTGAATTCGCGTCCGAGGCCGCTCTGCTTGAAGCCGCCGAACGGTACCCCGAAATCGAGAGCGAACAGGCTATGGCCGTTGACGAAGGTCTGACCAGCGCGAATCTGCGTGGCGACTTCGGCGGCATGGTCGGTGTCGGCGCCCCACACGGAAGAGCAGAGGCCGAATTCGCTGTCGTTGGCCAGCTCGATGGCCTGCTCTTCGGTCTCGTACGGGATGAGCGGGATAATCGGGCCGAACTGCTCCTGCGTGACGACGGAGACGTCGTTGGCGCAATGATGCGCCTTCGCGATGTGCGGCATGATGTAGTAGCCCTTGTCCCACAGCTCGGGATCGGACTTGCCGCCTACCTCGACGATGTCGACATTCGGATCGTTTTTGGACTCTTCGATGAGCCCGTTGACGAAGTCGTACTGATTCTTGTTGTTCAGCGGGCCGTAGTAGGCGTCGGGGTTCATGCCGTAGCCGGTCTTGAGCTGGCCCACGACCTCCTTGAAGATCTCGAAGTACTCGTCGATGCGGTCCTTGGGCACATAGATGCGCTTTATGGCGAAGCAGATCTGGCCGGAGCGGTCGAGGCAGCCATGCAGCATTTCGGGGACGACCTTGGCGGGATCGGCATCGGCGAGCACGATGGCCGCGTCGTTACCTCCGAGCTCCATGGTGGTGGCCTTCAGTTCCTGGGCGCATTCGACATTCAGGGCAATGCCGCCGGCGGTACCGCCGGTAAAGCCGATCTTGCGCACATAGGGGTTCGCGGCCAGGGCCTTGCCCAGGCGGGAACCGGAACCATTCACCACATTCAGCACGCCATCGGGCAGCGCCTGGGCATAGCGCTTCATGAGCTCGGTGAGGGCGGCGGGGCCCGTCGAAGGCGGCTTCAGAATGAAGGTGTTGCCCGTAAGCAGAGCGAGCGGCAGCTTGGACATGGTCAGGCAGATGGGCATATTCCACGGGACGATACCGGCGCAGACGCCTTTAGCGACCTTGTCGATGCGCGTCCACGACGTTTCGTCCTCGATAACTTCGGACTCCATGAACTTATCGATAACGGAAAGATAGTACTGCCAGGATCCCATGGCGATGCCGAAGTCGACTTCGGCGGTGCGGCGCTCGTGACCGCAGTCGCGCACTTCCAGATCCACCAGATCGGCCATGGATTCCTGGGTGATTTGCAGGAGTTTCTCGGCGTATGCCTTGCGCTCGGAGAGCGGCAGAGCCTCCCAGGCCGGCTGAGCAGCATGAGCCGCCTCGCAAGCGGCTTCGATATCGGCTTCCGTACCCTGGGCGACCTTGCTCACAATCTCGTCGAACTTGCCGGGGTCGTAGCAATCGTTGTACTTCTCGGCAGTAACCTCTTTGTTGTTGATCCAGTTGTTGATGATAATCGGCTCGGGCATAATACTCTCCTCACATTGTTGACGGAATTAGATGCTTTGTACCTGTTCTTGCTGCTGATGCTCTTGGACTCCTCTCCCTTGCCCTCCCCTTCCGCGGGGAGGGCAAGCTCTTTCAGGCCGCGCAATGCGGTCTAGGCAATCTTGATAACCGGCTTGATGACGGCACCGCTTGCGGAGTCGGCAAACGCCTGCTCGATGTTATCGAAGTCGTAATACTCGATAAGCTTGTCAACAGGGAACAAGCCGGCTTTGTAAAACGCGACGAGCTTGGGAATCATGAATTCCGAAACCGCTTCACCCTGGACGATGCCGCGAATGGTGCGGGACGGGAACATGATGTCCGCATTCATGTCGAACTCCACCGGGCCACGCGCCACGGCTGGGAACTCCAGCGTGCCGCCGCATGCCAGGCAGCGAGTAGCCTGCAGGATGACCTCGGGGATGCCCGCGGTATCCATCGAGAAGTCGGCTCCCTTGCCGTCGGTGGCTGCCATGATGGCTTCGATGGGGTCTTCGTTTTTGCTGTTGATAACGTGCGTCGCGCCCAGTTCGCGGGCGAGCTCGAGACGGCTTTCCACCACGTCAACCGCGACTATGGGCCCGCAGCCGCAGATTTTCGCGGCCATGAGGCCGGCCATGCCCACGGCGCCGGTGCCGAAGACGGCCACCGAATCGCCCGGCTTCGGGCGCATGCCGTTGATGACGGTTGCCGCGCCGGTGGAAATACCGCACCCCAGCGGCGCGAGAACAGAAAGGTCGACATCGGGGTCGACCTTCACGGTGTTGCGGCGATTGCAGACGGAATAGGTTGCGAACGAGCTCTGACCGAACAGATTGCCGATGTCGGTACCGTCGGCGTCGTGCAGACGCGTAGTGCCGTCGAGCATGTGGCCACCGAAGCTCAGCTCGATACCCCGTTCGCAGGAGCCGGGCAGGCCGTTGCGGCAGCGAACGCAGCTTCCGCAAAACGGATAGGCCATGACCACGTGATCGCCCTTTTTAAGGTCGGTGACTTTCGATCCGACTGCCTCGACGATGCCGCAACCTTCGTGGCCGAGGATCTGAGGCAGGGAATTGCCCGCCTGCTGTTCCAGCGCGACCGCATCGGTGTGACAGACACCAGAAGCAACGACCTTGACCAGGACTTCATCTTCCTGCGGGTCGTCTAAGACAATATCGTTGCTCAGTTCGAATTTACCCGGATTTCGTGTTACTTGCGCGGTAATCTTCATAAGACAATCCTCCCCAATAAGCTTAATAAGGCCGTGCGCCGATCTCTGGCCCTACGGCTCGGAAACCAGCGTATGCCGCCCAATGGTCCATGGATCGTTGATGCGGAAACACCATCTGCAGATAGTCATAATGTACAAACCTAAACGGAACCTGTAAATCGTCAGTAAGCGGCCCTTCGCCGAGGCACTCGACGGAATTGCCCTCGATTGTCGAATGAGACTACAGTTCTCGCGTAAATGGAGTGCCTCTACCGTGTTTTTTTGCCCTTGCCCTCGCCGTTCAGGCCCACAGCCGACCACTCGCCGCGATTCTCGACAACGCACTCGACAAGAGGCTCGGAAGCCCACTTGAAAAACTCTATGAGGTCGTCGATGCTCATGCTGCCTTCGGTCTTCTCGCTCATCTCCCAGTCGCTGAAAAGCGCCATGATGTTGTACACGACCGCCTTCAAGGCGTAGCGCTGACGCTCGGAAAGCCGGGCGCCCGCATCCTCCATATGCGCGAGCAGGCGCTCGATTATGTCGTAGAAGATATTCTCGTACAGCTTGTTGATGCGCTTCGTATAGGCCAGCTCGCGATAGAAGAACAGGAAGTATTCGATACTTGCTTTCTTGAAAGCGTAAAATTCGTCGAGGTTCCCGTGTTCCACCAGGTCGTTCGCTATTATCGCGGCGTATTTGCCACCGACGCCCTCCGTGATGTAGCGCGCGAGGTCCTCGATGTTGCGGAAGTAATTGTAGAACGTCTGGCGGTTGACGCCCGCCTCCTCCGCCACCGCGGTAACACTGACATGCGAAAGCTCTTTGGTACGCAGGATGTGCAGCAGCGCGACGACCAATCCCATGTGGCGGCCTTCGGTGACCCCCTCGATGGGCTCGGCCGCCCTGTAGGCATCGGTATTTACCTGGCTTCTCGCCGAACCCGCCTGCGTCGAATGAATTGCCTTCCCTCTGGCCATGACGCTCCTCCAACAATACGTGACGCCGACAGGCTCCGCGAAAAGCACGAGCACCGATGATGAATGGGTGCGCTTCGGTACCTTGCCGTCAAGTCGTTGCGGACCGCGCAGTCACGCCGCTCGCCGATAGTATCACACGCAACCCCGGGCTCGGGGCGAACTTCCGAGCAGCGGCGGACGTCGGCGGCAAGGGCGATAGGGTCAAGGGCTGCAGGGCCAGAGGCGGCGGCGTCAGGTGCGGCGGCGCCCGAGAAACCGATTGCAGGCTGCCCTGCGGGGCTATAATGGACACATAGGGTCGCCGGCAGTAAGCCAGCGGAAGCCTACCTGGAATCGGGCGGGGCAGCCGAGCGGAAGAAGCCGCGGCATGGCAGACGAGCAGACGGAGATTCAAGCGCTTCAGGCAATCGTGACCGGGCTTTCAGCCCAGAGTTACGGCCACCGTATCCAGGGGCTCGTCTTCGGGTCCAAGGGGCTCGCTGCGTTGGCCGACAAATACGCCGCGCACGCCGAGGAGGAGGGTATCGCCCAGGTCGCCAACATGATGCCGATATTCGCCGAGGACCTCGTGGCCTACGAGGACATGAAGGCCTATCTCATCGACGAGGACGAAGACCTGCAGGAAACCAACCAGGACCTGGAGCTCATCGAGCTCGTCGGCCTGCAGGACTGGCTCGTGATGAAGCTGAACGGAGCGGAGACCGAAGAGGAATAGTCCGAACTGCGGCAGGAAAGCAGGTGCCTTCGCAACGCGACTTGAGAGCGCGTCGTCCGCCGGTCGACAATCCGAGAGCCCCCCGGCGCCCGGCTTCGCCCTGCTTCACTTGCATACGCAAACTTGCACCGAGAGCGAATTTCGCATGTGGGCGCCCCTCTTGTGCGGGGCTGGCCCTATAATGGGCGAATACATTCGTTTCCGCAGAAGAGGAAAGCGCCATGACCATGCACGTATACGACCCGCAAGAAATCGAACCGCGGCTGCAGGCGCAGTGGGCGGAGGCGAATCTGGACCAGGTGCAGGAGGACCCGGGCAAGCCTAAGAAATACGTGCTCGAGATGTTCCCCTACCCCTCGGGCGACATCCACATGGGCCATGTGCGCAACTACACCATCGGCGACGTGGTTGCGCGTTACAGCCGCATGCGCGGCTTAAACGTGCTGCATCCGATGGGCTGGGACGCTTTCGGGCTGCCCGCGGAAAACGCAGCCATCAAGCGCAACACGCATCCTGCGGTATGGACGTACAAGAACATCGAAACGCAGAAGGCCAGCTTCAAACGCATGGGCTTCTCCTACGATTGGGACCGCAGCGTGGTGGCGTGCGACCCCGAATACTACCGCTGGGGCCAGTGGATCTTCGAGCAATTCTGGAAGCGCGGCCTGGTCGAGCGCCGCAACAGCCCCGTCAACTGGTGCCCCGACTGCAAGACCGTGCTCGCCAACGAGCAGGTGACCGAGGGCCGTTGCTGGCGCTGCGACAGCGAGGTCGAGAAGCGCGACCTCACGCAGTGGTACCTGAAGATAACCGACTACGCGCAGGAGCTGCTCGACGATCTGGATCAGCTGGAGGGCTGGCCGGAGCGGGTAAAGCAGCAGCAGGCCAACTGGATCGGCCGTTCGGAGGGCGCGGAGGTGGCCTTCGCGCTGTGCGATAAGGAAGGCAACGAGACCGAACAGACCATCACGGTCTTCACCACCCGGGCGGACACGTTGTTCGGCTGCAGCTTCTTCGTGCTGGCGCCCGAATACGAGGGCCTGCCGGAACTGGTGGCGGACATGCCCAACGAGGCGTCCGTCCTCGAGCTCGTGGAGGCCAGCAAGAAAGTCAGCGCGGTCGAGAGAGCCCAGGGCGACCGGGAGAAGCACGGCGTCTTCACGGGGCGCTATGTGGTGAACCCCGTCAACAACGAGAAGGTTCCCGTATGGGTGGCCGACTACGTAGTCGCCGATTACGGTACCGGCGCCGTGATGGCCGTGCCCTGCGGCGACCAGCGCGACTTCGAATTCGCCCGCAAATACGACCTGCCCATCATTCCCATCATCCTACAAGACGACGACCCGCTGATGGAGCATCTGGCGCAAGAACCGGGGCGCGTCGTGACCACCGTGGATTGGGAGACGGCCATGGCCGCAGAGGGCACGTTGGTGCAAAGCGGCAAGTACACCGGCATGCGCGGAGGCAAGCATTCGGAAGGCGAAGAAGCCATCGTGAGGGCTCTCGAAGAGGCCGGCCGCGGCCGTCGCAAGGTGGAGTTCCGCCTGCGCGACTGGCTCATCAGCCGGCAGCGTTACTGGGGCAACCCCATCCCCGCCATCCATTGCCCGACTTGCGGCGTGGTCCCGGTCCCGGAAGAGGACCTGCCCGTGCTGCTGCCAAAGGACATAGACCTGGCAGCGGGCGAGACGCTGGCCACGCACTCCAGCTTCGCGGACTGCACGTGCCCCGAATGCGGAGGACCCGCCAAGCGCGAGACCGACACCATGGACACTTTCACCTGCTCGAGCTGGTATTACATGCGCTATACCGATCCGCATAACGCCACGGCCCCGTTCGATTCCGGAAAAGCCAACCGCTGGATGCCGGTCGATCAGTACATCGGCGGCATCGAGCACGCCATCCTGCACCTGCTCTACAGCCGCTTCTACACTAAGGTCCTGCGCGACTGCGGCATGCTGGATTTCGACGAGCCCTTCACCAACCTGCTCTGCCAGGGCATGGTGCTCGACGAGCATGGCCAGGTGATGAGCAAGAGCAAGGGCAACGTCATCGCGCCCGAGACCATGATCGAGCGCTACGGCGCCGACGCCGTGCGCACCTACATCCTGTTCATGGCTCCGCCCGAGAAGGAGCTGCAGTGGAGCGAGGAAGGGCTGGCTGGCGTGGCCCGCTTCCTCAACCGCGTGTGGCGTCAGGTGCACGACCTGGCGGGGAAGGCCGACGATCAGACCCTGTTCGAGGAAGACGCGGCCTCCTCGCAGGGCGCGGCCTACGCGGAGAGGGCCGCGAAGGAAGTGCTGCGCGAACGGCATCGCGTGGTGGGCAAGGTTACCGAAGACATCGACCGGACCAACTTCAACACGGCGATCGCCGCGATAATGGAACTATCCAATACGACGGGGGCCTTCCTGCGCGTGGTCAGCGCCGAGGAGCGTGCCGCCAACCCCGACTGGGCGGCGCTTTCCCAGGAGACGGCCAGCGTGCTGGTGCGCCTGCTGGCACCGTGCGCACCGCATTGGGCCGACGAGTTGTGGCACGTGGCGCTGGGCAGGCAGGGCAGCGTGCATCAGGCCGCTTGGCCCGACTTCGACGCACGAGCCGCCCAGGCGGAGGAAGTGGAGCTCGCGGTGCAGGTGAACGGCAAGGTGCGTGCGCGTATCACCGTGGATGCGGATGCTGCGGAAAACGCCATTCGCGAACAGGCGCTCGCCGCCGTCGAGAAGCATCTCGCCGACAAGGCCGTTGCCAAGGCCATCGTCATTCCCGGCCGCCTGGTCAATATAGTCGCGAAGTAACCGTCGGCGGCGGCGCGGGGCACGGGCCCGTGCGGGCCCGGCTCAGGCGCGCGGACCCCGCCGCCGGCCGCGCCCTACCAGCTGGTCACGTCGCCGGACTGGTCGAGGGAAACGGGTGCGCTCAGATACGCGGCGTTCTGCTTGGAGAGCACTTTCACCATGTCGCTTGCCCGCGCCAGCAGCTCACGGGCGTTGAATTTGCGCTGCTTTGCGTATTCGTGCAGGTCGGACGATACTCCTATGCATTCGATGCCGAAGCTTTCGGCATCGAAGAGCGCCCGATATAAATGGTAGGTCTGCGTTACCACCGCCATGCGTTTCACGTTGAACACATAGCAGGCGCGGTACATGCTGTCGTAGGTGTTGATGCCCGCGTGATCGCAGAAGATATCCTCGCTGGGGACCCCTTTGCCCACCGCGTAGGCCTTCATGTTATTCACCTCGTCGTAGGTGTTCTCGCTCTCGTCGTCCCCGCTCATGATGATTTTCGGCGCAACGCCGGCGTTGTAGAGCTCCACGGCCACATCGATGCGATCGGCCAAGATGGTGGAGGGCTCGCCGCTGGGTAGAACCGAGGCTCCCAGCACCAGGATGCAATCATATTGCCCCTGCTCCTGCGCGAGTTCGCTCGCCTCGTCCGCGGAGCGGAACCTGCCCGCCTGACTGCCTACCTCGTACAGATTGGGTACGGCCAGCACCAACAGGGCGCAGATCACGAATGCCCCCGCCGCAATCAGCACGGCCTTCACCAGTCTCCCGAATATGCTGCCCTTTGACACCATGGCCCGATGGTAAGGCTTGCTGCGGGACTTTTCCAGTGGGTTGGGCATTTCAAACTCTAGTACAATGGAGCGAACGGTTATCGAACGGATGGGGCTCCGGCACATTCGCGAGATAGCGAGAGCATGAGAGCGCGCGCTCTCGTACGGAAGGAGATCTCCATGGCAAAAATCGTCAACTCCTGGAACGACTGGGATCCGCTGAAACGTGTTATCGTCGGCCGCTGCGACAACGGCATGATTCCCCCCGAGGAGCCTGCCACCAGCGAAAAGGTGCCGGTCGATTCGGATATGCGCGGCATGTGGGGCCTTCGCCCGTTGCGCACGGTGGAAGCCGGGAACGAGGCGCTCGAGCGTTTGGTGAAGATCCTCGAGGACCGCGGCGTCGTCGTCGACCGCCCGACGCCGCTGCAGTGGAATCAGAAGATCGGCACGCCCGACTTCACCAACGATTCCATGATGGGCTGCATGCCCCCGCGCGACGTGCTGCTCACCGTCGGCAACGAGATCATGGCCGCCGCGCAGTCCTTCCGTTGCCGCTACTTCGAGTACCTGGCCTACTGGCCGTTGATGGAGCAGTACTTCGAGGAGGACCCCGAGTTCAAGTGGACCCAGGCGCCCCGTCCGCGTCTGACCGACGCCTCCTATAAGCACAATTACTACGACGAGTCCATCAGCCTCGAAGAGCGTCTCGAGCGCACCGCCAACAAGGACTTCGTCACCACCGAAGTCGAGCCCATGTGGGACGCCGCGGACTGGATGCGTATGGGCAAGGACATCTTCGTCCAGCATGGCCTCACGACCAACCGCGCCGCCATGGATTGGATGCAGCGCTACTATCCCGACCTGCGCATCCATGCGGTGAACTTCCCCGGCGACCCCTACCCCATCCACATCGACGCCACCTTCGTGCCGCTTCGTCCGGGCCTCATCATCAACAACCCGGTGCGCCCTCTGCCCGAAGAGCAGCGCGCCATCTTCGATGCCAACGACTGGCAGATCGTCGATGCGGCGCAACCCGCGCACTCCGAGCCGCCCGAGCTTTGCTATAGCTCCGTGTGGCTGTCCATGAACTGCCTGGTCCTCGATCCCAAGACGGTCATCGTCGAGGCCTCCGAGGTATACCAGATGGAGCAGATGGACAAGCTCGGCATGAACGTCATCCCCTGCGACCTGCGCGACGCCTATCCCTTCGGCGGCGGCCTGCATTGCTCCACGGCCGACGTCTATCGCGAAGGCGGCTGCGAGGATTATTTCCCGAATCGCGTGAAAGACCCCACGCTCGTGCGTCCCGAGATGTGGGACTGAGGAACTACGGCATTACGCGAACGCGGTACCGGCGAGATGCGGTCGATCCCGGCC
>CAJOOG010000045.1 GCA_905236045.1 uncultured Denitrobacterium sp. | reverse complement strand
CCGGCCGCCCCTTCACCCCATCCTCCTGCTCGCATCGTGCGCATGGACGCGGACACGACCGCACGCAAGGGCGCTCACCAGAAGCTCCTCGAGGAGTTCGCCGCGCCCGGCGCCGCCATCCTGCTGGGCACGCAGATGATAGCGAAGGGCCTCGACTTCGATGACGTTACGCTGGTGGGGGTCATCAACGCGGATACGCAGCTGCGCCTGCCCGACTTCCGAGCGGGGGAGCGCACGTTCGACTTGATAGAGCAGGTGGCGGGACGCGCCGGCCGCGCGGAGCTGCCGGGTCGGGTGATAGTGCAGACCTACACGGCGCAAGCCGCCCCCATCCAGGCGGCCGCGCACTACGACCGGGCCTATTTCCTCGATGACGAGCTCCCCAAGCGCAAGGCGCTGGGGTATCCGCCTTACGTGCGCCTAGCCGATGTCCGCATCTGGGGCAAGGACGAGCAGGAGGTTCGAGAAGAGGCGGATGCCCTGTTCGAGGCCGTCCGCGAGGCGGTGGGCGATTACGGCGTCGGGGCATGGCAGGTGTTTCCCGCCTCGCCTTGCGTGCTCTCGCGCCTTCGGTCGCAATTCCGCTATCACATCGTGGTGAAGGCCCCGCCCGAGGCCGATGTGGCGGCCGTGCTGGGGCCGGTCTTCCGCAAGAGGAAGGCGGCGAAGACCGTGAACGCGGCGGCCGACATAGACCCGATCAGCCTTCTGTGAGAAGGCTCGCCTCCACGCGAGACGACCGTCCGGGGAGGCTTGACGCACGCTCGATGAGGACACGAGGCCCGCTGCGCGGCCGGCGCGATCGGAGGGCGTTACTCCACGTAGCTCGTCACGCTTTCGTTCTCCGCCACGAGCTTCTTCATGTTGGCTATGTAGTTGCGCTGCAGATCGCCGAGGTCGCGGCCCTCGTGCACCAGGTATCCCACCTTCATCTTCTCCTTGGTGCCCAACGGGATCGCCGCTACGCCTTGCGACATCTCGGGGGAGCGCAGGCCGGTGGAGATCGTGTAGCCGTCGTGCGCTAACAGCAGGTTGGTCAGCGTGCCCCGGTCGGAGATGCGTATGTTGCGCCTTCTCGGCAGGTAGGCCAGGGGCTCTTCGGAGAAGTAGAAGCTGTTGTCGGCTCCCTGCTCGAAGGAGTAGCGCGGGTATTGCGCGAGGTCGCCGGGCTGCACGAGCTTCTTGCGGGCGAGCGGGTGCTCGGCGTTCACGAAGATGTGCACGCTTGCCTCGAAGAGCGGGTAGAACATCAGGTGCGCGTCGTCGAAGGCCCGCCAGAGGGCCGCCGTGTTGAAGTTGTCGGTGTAGACCACGCCTATGTCGCTGCGGAAGTTCTTCACGTCGTCCAAGATGTGCGCGGTGCTGGTCTCTCGCAGGATGAGCTCGTATTCCTCGCTCGCGCATTCCTCGGCCGTCTTTATGAAGGCCTCGACCGCGAAGGAGTAGTGCTGCGTGGACACGGCCAGCCGGGCGCTGTCGGGCGCCGCCTGCTTGTAGCGGGCCTCGAGCAGGTCGGCCTGCTCGACTATCTGGCGCGCGTAATTCAGCAGCTCCGTGCCGTCGTTGGTCAGCGTCACGCCGCGGTTGCTGCGCCGGAAGATATTGATCCCCAGTTCCTTCTCCAGCTCCTTCATCGCGGTGGATAGGTTCGACTGCGAGGCGTAGAGATGCTGTGCGGCGGCGTTGATAGAGCCGTATTCCGCCACGGCTATGAGGTAGCGAAGCTGTTGCAGGGTCATGGATGCCTCCTCCGATTTTGTGCCAGTATAGCCCTTATCGCCCTTCACCGTTATCTGAATACTCTATAACCAGATGCGGTAATTTAGCGACACTGAGGCTATTGATTCGAGAACGTTATCGTGGAATCATGTCACAAGTCGCTTAACGCGGCATCAACGACAAGCGCAGCACCCGAAAGGAGCGCCAAAGTATGGCAAAGAAGAACCTCCCGTATGACGAGAAGTACTACGATCGGGAAATCGAGACCATGCCGCGTCCCGAGTTGGAGAAGCTCCAGCTCGAGCGGCTCAACGAGGAACTCGCCTTCGCCTACGCGAACAGCCCCTACTATCATCGCGAGTGGGACAAGCTCGGCCTCGACGGTCATGTCGAATCGCTCGAGGAGTTCTACGAGAAGTACCCCTTCACCGACAAGCAGGCCGAACGCGACTGTCAGGGAGTGGGCAGCTTCTTCGGCGAGATGAGCGCCGTGCCCGAAGACGACGTGGTCTATATGGCCACCTCCTCGGGTTCGACGGGCGTTCCCACCATGAGCCCTTTCACCCAGCAGGACTTCGAGGACTTCCAGCATGCGCAGAGCCGCCTGTTCTGGCAGGCGGGCATGCGCCCCAACGACCGCTATCTCCATGGCATGAACTTCGCCCTCTACGTGGGCGGTCCCGACGTCATCGGAGCGCAGGAACTCGGAGCGGTCGGTATCTGGGTCGGCGCCGTGCCGAGCGCGCGTCTGCTGTGGGCGATGAAGCAGTACCAGCCCACTTACATGTGGTCGAGTCCCAGCTATGCCTGGCTGCTCGGTCAGAAGGCCATCGAGCAGGGCTACGATCCCAAGGTCGACTTCGCCAGCATGAAGTGCTTCATCATCTCCGGCGAGCCGGGCGGCTCCATCGAGACCACCCGTAAGGCCATCGAGGACCTGTGGGGGGTTACCGTCTACGACTTCTTCGGCCTGTCCGACATCTACGGCGCCTGCGCGGGCATGTGCGAGTACAAAGACGGCCTGCACATCATCGAGGACCAGATCCTCGTCGAGTGCGTGGATCCCGCGACCGGCAAGCCCGTCCCCGACGGAGAGCGCGGCGAGATAACCTACACGACGCTGTGCAAGCGCGCCCGTCCCAACATCCGCTTCCGCTCCGGAGACATCGGCTGGATCGATCGCTCGCAGTGCAAGTGCGGTCGCACCCACACGCGCATCCACATCGCGGGACGCAAGGACGAGATGTTCATCGTAAGCGCCGTGAACGTCTTCCCGAGCGACATCGAGTACGTGGTCCGCAACGAGCCCGCGGTCACCGGCGAATACCGCATCCGCGTCTACGACGAGAACTACACGACCAAATACGAGGTCTCGGTCGAGCGCGCCATCGGCTCCGACGAGCCCTTCGACAGCGTGGCGAAGCGCGTGGAGGACGACCTGAAGACCCACACCGGCGTGCGTCCGGCCAAGGTGCTCGTCTACGAGACCGACAAACTCGGCGTGTCCGCCGAGCACAAGGCCAAGCGCTTCATCGACGAGCGTAAGAGCGCGCAGTAGTCGGAGTTCGGGATTAGATAAGGAGCTATCACCCATGGCAAAGAAATTCGCAGTATCCGGACAGCATTACCTATTCAGCGTGCAGGCTTTCGCTCACACGATCCTCGCGGGAGGCGGCATCGAGTACAGCTATGCCTTCCGCAACGGCACCACGCGCAGCGTCATCGAGGACGTCTACAGCGGCCGCAGCAATCTAGGCGTCATCTACCAGACCACGGAGAACGCCGCCGAACTGAACAAGGCGCTCGACGATGCCGGGCTGGAGTTCACCCCCATCATCTCGAGCAAGCCCTATGTGGCCCTGCCGGCGAGTCATCCGCTGGTGAACGCCAAGAGCCTGAAGATCGAGGACCTCTCAGACTACCCCTTTGTCTACTTCGAGCAGGAGAAGGGCGACTCGGCGGCCTTCTACGAGGAGGCGCTGGCCAGCGTGCCGCGCGAGCGTCGCGTGGCCACCACCGACCGCGCCAGCCTGACCGAGCTCATCTGCGCCCTGAACGGCTATACGATAACGAGCGGCATCCTGGTGGGGCTCACCGACGGCAGCCTGCTGAACACCATTCCGCTGAACACCGATGTGACGCTGAAGCTGGGTTATATCGCGCGCAAGGATGAAGTGATCGAAGGCCAGTCGAAGGTGTTCGTCGACCACCTGACGCGCAACCTGAATCGCTACGTGCAGCTCTAGGGCTGCGGCGCGGACGGCGGGCGGCCCGTGCGGGCGCGGCGAAGACGAAGACGAGACGACCGGGCATGCTCGCGAAATGCAGCGAGCATGCCCGGTGCCTTCCGCGGGCTGCGATCTGCCCGATGCGGTGCGCAGGGCGGATCCGCCATCGGCTTCTTCGCGCGGACGTGGTAGGATTCACGGCGCAGGCAGACGAAAGGACCATCGTGAGAGAAGTCATTTGGAGGGGTCGTGGGGGACAGGGGGCCTTCACGGCTTCGCGCTTGCTGGGCGCGGCCTACTCGAGCATCCCCGCGAACTACGCGCTCGCCTTCCCGTCGTTCGGCCCCGAGCGTCGCGGCGCTCCCATGCGGGCCTTCACCAAGCTCTCGAAGGCGAAGATAGGCGACCGCAGCACGCCCGCGCAAGGCGATTTCGTGGTGTATCTGGACGACACGCTTTTCGGCGAAGGCTACGAAGCGGAGCTCAAACCCGCAGGTCAGGTGCTCCTGAACAGCACGAAGGCCGTAGACGATGCTCGCGTGAGGACGATCGACGCCGACGGCATCTCGCGCAAGGTCTTGGGCCGGGCGATTCCCAACACCGCTTTGCTCGCGGCGCTGACGCAGATGATTCCCGGATTCACCCGAGACTCCCTTCAGAGGGCTATACGCGAGTACATGCCCACGCGGCTTCACGATAAGAACCTCTCCGTGGTAGATGAGGTCCTGCGGCTTATGGACGGAGCGCGTGGGGAGGCTCCTGCGGACGCGGGCTTGAAAGGGGGAGGGCTATGATGATTCCCACTTTGCGCGACGCGATTCCCTCTCCGCGCGAATATGCGGGCTCGACGTGCTATGAAGCCGGCTACCTGGTCGAGAAGAACGCCGGCTGGCGGCAGGTGCGCCCCGTCGTGGACACGCAAGCGTGCACGGGATGTCTCCAGTGCTACCTCTATTGCCCCGATGGCTGCATTCGCAAGGTCGATGCAGCGGAAGGCGCGGGGTCGCGTCGGGGGTCGGTGCGCGTGGACTACGACTTCTGCAAGGGCTGCGGAATCTGCGCGAGCGTCTGCAAGTTCGCCGCGCTGGCCATCCTCTCCGAGAAGGAGGCCCTGCGACGGGAGGCCGCTGCGACCTCGGCCGCGGGTGCGACTCCGAGCGCGACCGAGAGGAGCCCACGATGAGCGAGACGAGATTCCTCTCGGGCGACGAGGCCTTCGCCGAAGGCGTGCGACTCGCCCGCCCGCAGGTCATAAGCGCTTACCCGATCACGCCTCAGACGGTGGTGGTCGAGAGGCTTTCCGAGATGGTCGAGCGCGGCGATTTGCAAGCGGAGTACCTGCACGTGGAGTCCGAGCATACGGCCCTCTCGGCCGCCATCGGCGCGAGTGCCGCCGGCGCGCGCGCCTTCACCGCCACGAGCAGCCAAGGACTGCTCTACATGGCCGAATGCCTCACCTATGCCGCGGGCGGTCGCTTCCCGATCGTCATGATGAACGCCAACCGCTCGACCTGCCTGCCGTGGAACATCTACGGCGATCAGCGCGATTCGCTGAGCCTGCTCGACCACGGCTGGATTCAGGCCTATGCCAAGGACGGCCAGGAGGCGCTCGATCTGGCGCTCATGTCCTATGCCGTGGCGGAGGACCCGCGTGTGGCGCTGCCCTTCATGGTGAATCTGGACGGGTTCTCCCTCACGCACACCTACGACAACGTCGAGGTGCCCGACCCCCAGCAGGCAGACGCCTTCCTTCCTGCCTACAAGACCGACAACCGCTTCGACTTCGAGCACCCGGTCAACATCGCCTACAGCGCCGGTCCCGCGTTCAACCGCTATTACAAGGCGCGCGAGCACGAGGACATGGCCCGCGCATTCGACGTGATAGAGCAGGTGGAGGAGCGCTTCGCGGACCTCTTCGGCCGCCGCTACACCGGCGGGGTGGAGGCCCGGGGTTGCGAGGATGCCGATTTCATCGTGGTCACGCTGGGGACCATCGCCGGCTTGGCAGAGGAAGTCGCGGCGCAATTGCGCGACGAGGGGGTGCGGGCCGGCGTGTTGCGCATCCGCTATCTGCGCCCGCTTCCCTTCGAGGATTTGGCCGGGGCGCTTTCGGGGGCGAAGGCGGTCGGCGTTCTGGAGAAGGACATCAGCTTCGGGGCGGAGGGCACGGTCTTCACCAACGTGAATTCCGCCCTGTACCGCGCGGGCGCGAGGGTGCCCACGCGCGATTTCGTGGGAGGCTTGGGCGGAGACGACATCTCGGCCGACCAGATGCGCCGGATCTTCCGAGCGCTCGAGCGTCTGGCCGCCGGCGAGGAGCTTGCCCAGCTGACGTTTCTGGGCGTGGAGGAGGGTGAGGGTCGATGAGCTTGAATGCGAGGACCCTGCCCGCAGACGAGTACTTCTTCGGACATAAGGCCTGCGCCGGCTGCGGGGCGGCCCTGGTGGTGCGTCACGCGCTGAAGGTGCTCGGAGCGCATGCCGTGGCCGCGCTGCCCGCGGGCTGCATGAGCGCCGTGGGTTTCAACTTCCCCCAGCTGTGCTTCGCCAACAATGCGATGATAACGCCCTTCGCGGCGACGGCGGCCGTGCTCTGCGGCATCGAGGCCGGGCTGCGTGCGCAGGGGCGCAAGCCGAAGGATTGCACGGTCGTGGGATTCGCGGGCGACGGCGGCACGGCGGATATCGGCTTGCAGGCTCTCTCCGGCGCCATCGACCGCAACGACGACATCCTCTACCTCTGCTACGACAACGAGGCGTACATGAACACGGGCATCCAGAAGAGCTCCCTTACGCCCTTCGGTGCGAAGACGACTACCACGCCGGCGGGGGAACGTGCGCACGGATGCCTTACCGAGAAGAAGAACCTCTTCGAGATAGTCTGCGCCCACGATCTGCCCTATGCGGCCACGGCGAGCGTGGGGAACCTGCCCGATTTCCTGCGCAAGATGGAGAAGGCCCGCGACATCCACGGCACGCGTTTTCTGCACGTGATGGCGCCGTGCCCGACGGGCTGGGGCCATGCGGAGAGCGCGACGATAGACGTGGCCCGCGAGGCGATAGACTGCGGGCTGTGGTACCTGGCGGAATACGAGGGCGAGGCGCTCTCGGGCGAGGCCGGCGGACGCTTCACCTTGAACAGCCGGCCCAAGGCGGCCTCCAGCGTGGAGCACTACCTGCGGGGCCAGGCGCGGTTCAAGGCGCTCACCGAAGAGGAGGTCGACCGCGTCCGCGAAGGCCGCGATGCGACCTGGGCGCGTTTGGAGAAGCTCGCCGCCCGCTAGGGCACGGCGGGCGCGTAGCGCTTCACTATCGGGTCTATGGTACGCATGATGAGGTCGCTCGCCTGGTCGGCCGTCAGCTCGTCGCGCAGAATGTCGGCCTGCACCATCGCCTGCATCCCTCCGAGCACGATGCCCTTCATGATGACACGCGTGGGCTTGGGGCCGATCTTGCCCTCCAGCGGTTCCTCGAGCACCTCCAGCACTTCGGTGGTGAAGGCGTCCAGGTCGCTCGCCGGGTCGATGAGCACGGGCACGCCGAGGTATGCCGAAGCGCCCGCGGACTTGAGCATGTTGGTGTACATGAGCGCGTTGGGCACCAGGTAGATGGTCCCCGATGCGTCCACCAGTCGCGTTTCGCGCCACGTCGTGTCGATGACCCGGGAGGGCATGCCGTCCATATCGAAATAGTCGCCCGGCTTCACTATTTTGCCGAGCGTGATCTGCAGGCCGCCGAACAGGTTCTTGATGGTGTCCTGGAGGCCGAGCGAGAGCGCGATGCCGCCGACGCCCAAAGCCGTGATGAAGGCGGTGATGTCGTAGTCGAAAGCCGTCTTGGCCGCGAATGCGATGCCGCCGATCCAGATGAGCACGCGTGCGATGTTGGCGAAGATGCTGCTCGAGGGCAAATCGATGTTGTCGTGGCGTCCGATGCGTTTAAGCGCCCGGAAGACCAGATGCTCTACAATCCACGTGACCGCCAGGATTATGGCGGCCTTTAGAAGCTCGGCGAGGAGAGGGTAATCGGAGAAGAACTGCGAGGCGGCGTCCATGGGATCCTTTCGGCGGAGGAGGGCTGGAGCCAGCGACAGGACTCGAACCTGCAACCGACTGATTACAAATCAGTTGCGCTACCATTGCGCCACGCTGGCGCCCCAGCGCAGCCCATTATGCCATAAGCCGTCCCGCGCTTCGCGGGATTCGAGCGGAAATCCGCAAGCTCGCATCTGCGCCCGAGGTGCGCGGGTTATTTCCTGCCGTACAGGTCGTAGGCCTTCGTTACGGCCAGCTCGTAGTCTTTGCGGTTGTTCTTCACCACCGTATCCAGTATGAGCCCGCAGGTGAAGCTGAGCATGCCGGCGCCCATGAACGCCACGGCCACGATTGCGCTCGGTAGGCGCGGGACCAGGCCGGTCATGTGGAATTCGCCGATTATCGGCAGGCCGAAGATGAGCGAGATGATCACCAGCAGCAGCGAGACCCAGCCGAACAGCGCCATGGGCCGATAGTCCTTGAACAGGCTGCCGATGCACTTGAGCACCTTCCAGCCATCGCCGAAGGTGGAGAGCTTCGAGTAGCTGCCTTCGGGCCGGTCGCGGTACTCGATGGGCACCTCCGTTATGCGCCAGCGCTTGTCGACCGCGTGGATGGAGAGCTCGGTCTCTATCTCGAAGGCGGGGGAGACCACGGGCATGGTCTTGGCGAAGACCTTGCTGAAGGCGCGGTATCCCGTCATCACGTCGTGGAATTCGAATTTGTAGATGGCCTTTATGAGCCAGCGGACCAGGTTGTTGCCCAGCCCGTGGAAGGCGCGTTTGTTCTCTTCGCCATAGGTGCCGTTCGACAGGCGGTCGCCTACCGTCATGTCCGCCTCGTCGTTGACCAGCGGCATGAGCAAATCCAACGCGAACTCGGCGGGATAGGTGTCGTCCCCGTCGACCATGAGGTAGTAGTCGGCGTCGATCTCGCGGATCATCTGGCGTACGACGTTGCCCTTGCCCTGGCGGGTTTCCTTGCGCACGATCGCGCCGTGCTCGCGGGCGATGCGCCCCGTGTCGTCGCTGGAATTGTTGTCGTAGACGTAGATATCGGCCTGCGGCAGCACGCGCTTGAAGTCGTCGACGACCTTGGCGATGGTGATAGCCTCGTTGTAGCAGGGAACCAGCACGGCGATGGTGCCGTCGATATCCTGTGCCGTGTGTTGCGACATGGGATCCCTTTCATCCTGGGTGCCGAAGGTGCTGAACGCATCCATTCTAACGAGCGAAGCTGAAAAGAATCAAAATCCCACGATAAGCGCGGAAATGACGGGGAGGGCCCTGCAGGGCGCCCGCCCCATTCGGCATAACGATTCTGCCAATTAGCAGTTTCGCTGGCAAGACGATCGCCCGCCGCGCGGGTTTGCCGCGTTTTCGACCGGGCAGGATGGGTGCCCGCGTCAGGCGAGCTGGGGGGTTACCCGAGCCGTTCGGAGAGCTCGAGCCATTCGTCCTCGATGGCCTCGAGCGCTCCTCTCGCTTCCTCGATGGCCGCTTGCGCCTCCCCGAGCGCCTCGAAGTCGAAGGGGTCGCAGGCCTCCAGCTCCGCGCGTCGTTCCTCGAGTCGCCTCCGCGCCGTGGACATGCGGCGCTCCGCGCTGCGGAGCTGCTTTTTCAGCTCCCTTAGCTCCGCGTTGCCCATAGCGCCCGCCCGCTCGCCCCCCTCCGCACGCTCGCCCGCAGCCGGGCTTCCCGACGTCCGCTGAGCGCTTGGCTCCCGGCCCGCGCCCGCGGCCGGGCTTCTCGCCGCCTGCCCTCCGTGCTGCCGCATCGCCGCCTGCCCGCGGCGTTCATGCGCCGCCACGTCGGCCTTCGAGCTCTCCAGAAGCCGCAGGTACTCGTCCACGCCCCCCGGAACATGGCGGATGCGCTTGTCCAAAATCGCGTACTGGTCGTCGGTTGCGCGCTCTATGAAGTAGCGGTCGTGGCTCACCGCTATCAGCGTCCCCGGCCAGCTGTCCAGCAGATCCTCCATCGCGGCCAGCATGTCGGTGTCCAGGTCGTTGCCGGGCTCGTCGAGCACTAGCACGTTGGGTTCGTCGAGCAGGATCAAAAGCAGCTGGAAGCGCCGCCGCTGACCGCCCGACAAGTCGCGCACCCGCGCGTTCAGCTGGTTGCGGGAAAAGCCCATCCGCTCGAGCAGGGCCGTGGGCGAAAGCTTGCGGCCCTCCACCTGGTAGTAGGTCTTGTAGCGCGAGAGCACCACGCGCACCACGTCGTCTTCTATGGGTGCGAGCTCGTCGAGATTCTGCGAGAGGGTGGCGAACTTCACCGTGCGCCCCACCTTCATATGTCCCAAGGTCGGGCGCAGCGTGGTGTTCAGCAGCGAAAGCAGCGTGGTTTTGCCCGCCCCGTTCTCGCCGAGGATGCCTATGCGCTCCCCGGGCCCGATGTTCCACGTTATGTCGGAGAGCACGCGCAAGCCGTCGCGGTCGACGCAGACGTCGTTGAGCTCCAGGACCTGTTTGCCCAGGCGCGCCACGGCCATCTGCTTCAGCTCCAGGGGATTGCGCACGGGCGGCACGTCGGCGATGAGCGCAGCCGCCGCCTCCACGTGGAATTTGGGCTTGCTGCGCCGAGCCTGCGCTCCCCGCGAGAGGAAGGCGAGCTCCTTGCGCAGCTGGTTGGCGCGTTTCCGCCGGGCCAGGGCCTCCAGGCGGTCGCGCTCGACGCGTTTCATGATGTAGGCGGAATAACCCCCCTCGAAGGAGTCCACCTGGCCATCGTGCACTTCCCACATGCGCTCGCAGACCTCGTCGAGAAACCAGCGATCGTGGGTGACGACCAGCAGTCCGCCCGCACCCGCTGGCCAGCGTCGCTTCAAATGCCGTGCCAGCCAGTTGATGGCGCTTATGTCCAAGTGGTTGGTGGGCTCGTCGAGCATCAGCAGGTCCCAGCGGCCGATGAGCAGACGGGCCAGGTCCACGCGGCGTTGCTGTCCGCCCGAGAGCGTCCCCAAGCTCGCCTCGAGCGGGACGTCGCCGAGAAGCGTGGCCACTATCTCGCGGGCGGCGCGGTCGGCCTCCCAGGTGTAGGAATCGGTCTGCGTGCTGGCGATGATGTCGCCCACAATGGCCTCGGCGGAAAACGGCACCCGCTGCTCGAGCATGCCGATGCTCAGGTTCCCGGCCTTCACCACCTCGCCGGAATCCGGCTGCAGACGCCCGGATAAAGTGCGCAGGAGAGTGGACTTGCCGTCGCCGTTCGCCCCGACGATGCCTATCCGCTCGCCGGCGCTCACCCCGAGCGTGACGCCGTCGAGCACGGTCTTGGTGGGCCATTCGAGGCAGAGGTCCTTCGCCGTAAGCAGCACCGCCATGCGCGGCACCCTCCCTTCACTCGTCTTCTGCGGCGCAAAATCATAGCGCAGCATTGTGATACCATCGCCAACTACGGAAAGTTTGCAGAAGCGAAGGGCTCAGTCGAAGGCGAAGTCGAAGACGCGGGCCGCGCGCACCGTCTCCGCCGCCGAGCCGGGGCCGGAGCGGAGAGGGGAGGCGAAGGGGCCGAGATGTACGAGCTGAAGACCGAGGTCGCGTTCGACAGTGCGCATTTCCTGGCCGATTATCACGGAAGGTGCGAGAACCTGCACGGGCATCGCTGGCGCGTGGTCGTGGTCGTCGGCCGAGAGGAGCTGGCCTGCGAGGGCACCGAGCGCGACATGGTCATGGACTTCGGCGCCTTCAAAGCGCACGTCCATGCGCTGGCCGAGGAATTCGACCACACCTTTCTGGTGGAGGAGGGCACGCTGCGCCCCGCTACAATCGAGGCGCTTCGGGCTGAGGGCTTCGCATTGAAGATGCTGCCCTTCCGCACGACGGCGGAGAACCTCGCACGCTGCTTTGGCGAGCGCCTGGCCGCCGAGGGCCTGCCGGTGCGCCGCGTGGAAGTCTACGAGACCCCGCTCAACGGGGCGGCTTGGGAGCCCGAAGGCGCGATTCTCGAAGGAGGCCGCTGATGCGCTGCCAAGTCTATTGCGACGGCGGCTGTCGGGGCAACCAGCAGCGGGAGAACGTGGGCGGTTGGGGGGTCTACCTGGTCTGGGGCGAGCATGACAAGGAGCTGTGGGGCGGCGAGGCCGATACCACCAACAACAAGATGGAGCTTCGAGCCGCCATCGAGGGTTTGCGCGCCGTCAAGAACAAGACGGTGGGCGTGGACGTCTACGTCGACAGCGCATATGTCTACAATGGCATAACCAGCTGGATCGGCGGATGGATGAAGAAGGGCTGGAAGAACAGCAAGAAGGAGCCGGTCGCCAACAAGGAGCTGTGGCTCGTGCTGCTCGACGAGAAGAAGAAGTTCGCCGACCTCACCTTCAACAAGGTGCGGGGTCATGCGGATAACGCCGGCAACAACCGCGCCGACGCCCTCGCGAACCGCGCGATGGACGAGATGGAAGGCGAGGCCGGGACGGGCTGATCGCGCTCAGAGAGATGTGGCTCGCTCGACCTCGACCCGATGGAAGGAAGCATTATGTACACGACTACGGTGAAAATAGACGGGATGATGTGCGGTATGTGCGAGGCGCATGTCAACGACGCGATACGGGCGAAGTTGCCCGTGAGCAGCGTGAAGAGCTCGCATGGCAAAGGCGAGGCCGTCCTGACCTCGAAGCTGCCCATCACCGAGGCGCAGCTGAAAGAAGTGCTCGATCCGACGGGCTACTACGTGCTCTCGGTCGAGACCGTGGAGGGGGAGGGGAAGAAGAAGCGCGGCCTGTTCGGCCGCCGCGAGTAAGCGCCCACGTTCCGCTCGGCGCCACGGCCCTCGCCCCGCGCCCGCTCGGCGTTGCGCCCGCCGGCTGCGCTCCTGCGGCCGGCTTTGCGCTTTTTCCCTCATCCCGCCCCCGCGCTTGCCCAGCTGGGCTAGAATGAGCGACGCAGTGCGCCCGTGGCTCAATGGATAGAGCATCGGACTTCTAATCCGACGGTTGACGGTTCGAATCCGCCCGGGCGCACCATTTCCCCGACGATCCTCATCCCGGCGGTTGCCGCACGCCCCGCAGAGCCGTTTTTGCATGGGATAGTCCGATTATGCAGCCAGGTGCATATTGACAAACGAACGTAAACGTGATTCGTTGGCCATGCACCGACAATTAGCCTTATAAGCCCAGGTCACAAGCTAATCAGCGGCGAATCAGTTTTTTGCATACTCCCGCGGAACCTCTCGATAACACTCCGCCCACGGCAAAAAACCTACCGCTCGCCGCTGGATATATCGAAAACATTTTTATTTCGAAATTCTTCGTTGCATTTCGGCTAAAGCCGTGCGAAAGTGGACGCGTCAGCAGCAGCGAGCCGAGGTGAGAGACGGCGGACTGCACCGGGGACCGTCCCCGAATCGCGAAGAAAGGAACTAACCATGCCTACCAGCCTGAGCGGACGCCACTTCTTGAAGCTCCTCGATTTCAGCACCGAGGAAATCAACTACCTCCTGCGTCTTTCGCGCGAGTTCAAGAACCTCAAACTGACGGGCACCCCGCACCGTTACCTCGAGGGCAAGAACATCGTCCTGCTGTTCCAGAAGACCTCCACGCGCACCCGCTGCTCCTTCGAAGTGGGAGCCATGGATTTGGGCATGGGCGTTACCTACCTCGATCCGGGCAGCTCGCAGATGGGCAAGAAGGAGTCCATCGAGGACACCGCCCGCGTGCTCGGCCGCTTCTACGATGGTATCGAGTTCCGCGGTTTCGCCCAGTCCGATGTCGAGGAGCTGGCCGCTAACGCCGGCGTGCCGGTGTGGAACGGACTTACCACCGAGTGGCATCCCACCCAGATGCTCGCCGACATCCTCACCGTCCAGGAGAACTTCAACAACGACATCGCCGGCAAGACGCTCGTCTTCATGGGCGACTGCAAGAACAACGTGGCTCGCAGCCTCATGGTCGTCTGCGCGAAGCTCGGCATGAACTTCGTCGCCTGCGGACCCGCCAGCTGCATGCCCGCCCAGGACGTCATCGACGCCACCAAGCCCATCTTCGAGGAGAACGGCTGCACCTGCACCCTCACCCAGGACGTCGAGGAGGGCGTGCGCGGGGCGCATGTCATCTACACCGACGTGTGGGTCTCCATGGGCGAGCCCGACGAGGTCTGGGAGAGCCGCATCAACGAGCTCACCCCGTATCGCGTGACTGGGGAAGTCATGGCCATGGCCGATCCTTCCGCCATCTTCCTGCACTGCCTTCCCAGCTTCCACGACACCAACACGGTCATCGGCGCGGAGAAGGCCAAGCAGTTCGGCATCACCGAGCAGGAAGTCACCGACGAGGTCTTCGAGGGCCCGCAGAGCCGCGTCTTCGACGAGGCCGAGAACCGCATGCACACCATCAAGGCCATCATGTACGCGACGCTGTCCTAGCGCATCGGCTCCATAGGTTCAATTTCGGGCCGGCCCCGCGGTCGGCCCCTTTTATTCGCGAAAGGAAACGAACATGCCTTATCAGAAAGGTGAAGGACCCTCCGTGGTCATCGCGCTCGGCGGCAACGCGCTGGGCAACACGCCCGAAGAGCAGCTCGAGCTGGTGAAGAACACCGCCAGCCACATCGTCGACATGGTCGGCGAGGGCGTGAACACCATCGTCACGCACGGCAACGGCCCGCAGGTCGGCATGATCAACAACGCCTTCGACGCGGCCAGCAAGGATCCCGCCAACAAGGTGCCCGCCATGCCCTTCCCGGAGTGCGGCGCCATGAGCCAGGGCTACATCGGCTACCACCTCTCCCAGGCCATCTTAGGCGAGCTGAAGCATCGCGGCATCATGCGCTCGACCGCCAACGTGGTCACGCAGACCGTCGTCTACCCGAGCGACCCCGCCTTCGAGAACCCCACCAAGCCCGTGGGCGCCTTCATGACGGAGGAAGAGGCGAAGGATGTCGCGGAGAAGACCGGCTGCACGGTGAAGGAAGACGCCGGACGAGGTTGGCGCCGCGTGGTGGCCAGCCCCCAGCCGCAGCGCATCGTGGAATTCGATGCGGTGAAGGACCTCATGGACGCCGGCTACATCGTCGTCTCCACGGGCGGCGGCGGCATCCCGGTCATCGAGGCCAACGACTCTTATCAGGGTATCCCGGCCGTCATCGACAAGGACAACTCCGCTAGCATGCTCGCCGCCAGCTTCAAGGCCGACATGCTCGTCATCCTCACGGCGGTCGAGAAGGTGGCCGTGAACTTCGGCACGCCCGAGCAGAGGGATCTCGACCATATGAACGCGGTGGAGGCCGAGCAGTACATTGCCGAAGGCCAGTTCGCCCCCGGCTCGATGCTGCCCAAGGTCCAGGCCTGCCTGAATTACGTTCGCAAGTACCCCGAAGGCAGGGCGCTCATCACCAGCCTCGAGTGCGCCGCCGACGCGCTGGAAGGCAAGACCGGAACCGTCATAACCCTGAACTAGGACGATCCATAGAGTCATTTCCCGTGCAAGACGACCCGGCCGTCCTCCCGACGCCGGGTCGTCCGCTCTCCGCTCCCTTTTGTTGTCGTTCCCTGCTCCCTCTCTTCGGACGCTTCTTCGCCCTTCGATGCTAGTGCGAACTTTCCCTTCCGCCACGCTTCTTCACTCCCCGTATATGGTAGAGTGTCCCCCAGTTAGGCGCTAATTGCAGGGGATTTTTTGTCAGTCGCAAGCCAAAAGCATAAGGTCTATGTCAACTCCATTGACGGCTTCCGCGCCGTTTGCTGCCTCGGCGTGCTCTTCTACCACATGAATTACCCTTTCGCCCAGGGCGGCCTCATGGGCGTTACCTCTTTCTTTATCATTAGCGGTTACCTTATTACCAGCGGCCTCCTCAAGGAGCTCTCGCGCGCCCGCACTATTGACATTGCGGGCTTCTACGTCCGGCGCGTACGCCGGCTCATGCCCGCGGTCGTTGCCATGATTTTGGGTACTGCCGCCCTCTGCATCCTCTTCGACCATGTCCTCTTCACCAAAATGCGCGACGACATTCTGCCCTCGCTTTTCATGTACATTAACTGGTCTAAGATTTTCGCCAATGAATCTTATTTCGCCTCTGCCGGGCAGCCGAGCCCGCTTACGTGCTACTGGTCGCTCGCCATCGAGTGGCAGTTCTACCTGGTTTGGCCCCCTGTGCTGCTTCTGCTTACCCGGCTGCGCGGCGGCAGGCGCACCATCCCTCGCATTCTGCTCGTCCTCACCGCCCTCTCCGCCATCCTCATGGCGGTGCTCTACGTGCCCGGTGAAGATCCCACGCGCGTCTATTACGGCACCGACACCCGCCTCATGAGCATCCTGCTCGGCTGTTGGCTCGCCTTCGTGTGGCCCTTCAAGCGCAGGGGCTCTACGCCTATCGACAAGGTGCCGGGCGGACGGCTGCTCTGGGAGGCGGTCGGCTTCGGCAGCATTGCGGGGCTTGTGCTCCTCATGGTGTTCGTCGATGGCTTCAGCCCGTTTTCCTACTATGGCGGCATCCTGCTGGTCTCCATCCTCTCCACTGCCGCGGTTGCGGCCATTACGCCGCAGGGCAGCCTCATCTCGCGCATCATGGGTGCAAGGCCCCTGGTCTGGCTCGGGCAGCGTTCCTATTCGCTGTATCTTTGGCACTATCCCATCATCGAGCTGCTCACCAACCCCAACAGCACCACGGGCAGCCCCTGGTATCTTCAGGTGCTCATGATCGCGCTGTCCTTCCTCGCCGCGGACCTCTCGTTTCGCTTCATCGAAGAGCCCATCCGCCATGGCGGCTGGTTCGGCCGCCTGGCGAGCACCCTCTCCGAGACCTTCGGCGGGCGCAGGGCGGGCTGGTCCTCCACTTCCGCCGGCACGCCCAAACCCAAACGGGACCTGCTTCCCCTCCCGGAGCGCATCATGGCCACGGTCATGGCGGCCTGTTTGGTCGTCACCTGCGTGGGCCTCGCTTTCGTCCCTCGCGTGGACGCCATGGGCGGCGTCGGCGACGAGAGCCGCACGACGGCCGCTGCACTCAAGCAGCCGCTCGCTTCCGGCGTGCACGATGTCGTCTTCATCGGCGATTCGGTCATGCTCGACGTGGAGGCTCAGATGTCGGAGGCTTTCCCCTATGCCGCCATCGACTGCAAGATCGGTCGCCAGGCCCAGGAGGGCATCGAAATCTACGAGGATTACGACAGGCAGGGGGTCGTGGGCGATACCGTCGTCTTCTCCTTGGGCTCGAATGGCGAATTGACCGCCGAGATCCTCGAGGATCTGGTGGCGGCGGTAGGGGATGGCAAGCAGGTCTGGTTCATCAACAACCGCATGATCGAGGACTTCCGCGACGCCAACAACGAGCTCATCGCGCAATGCGTTTCCGCGCACGACAACGTGGGGCTCATCGATTGGTTCGGGCTCTCCGCCGCCCAAGACGGCTGGTTTTGGAACGACGGCGAGCATATTCGGCAGGGAAGCGACGGCGAATGGGCCTTCGTGAATCTCATTCGCGACACGATAGGCTACGAGCTTCCCGCTACTGCCCAGCAGACGTATTCGGTTTTGTTCCTGGGCGACGGGGTGCCCCTCGATGCCAGCGACGAGCTCGCCGCGGCCTTCCCCGAGGGCTGCATCGATTGCGCCGCGGGGCGCATGCCCGACAAGATTGCCGAGACCTACGGCGATTACGCCCAGAAGAACGTGGTCGGCGACAAGGTGGTCGTGGCCGTGGGCACCGAAGATCGCTTCAAGCAGGGCGAGTTGGACCAGATCTACGATGCGGTGGGGGATTCGAAGACCATCTACGTAGTGAACGTCCGCATGCCCGGCCGCTTCTGCGACCAGAACAACGACGACATAGCCGCCTTGGCCGCCGAGCACGACAACTGCCGCATCGTCGATTGGCATGCGGCCAGCGAAGGGCACGACGAGTATTTCATAGGCGATGGCGAACACCTCTCCGACGAGGGCAGGGAGGCCTACGCGAAAGTGGTCTCCTCCGCGGTTTCGTGATCGCCCGACGGCCTCGCGCATCTCGCCGCCAGGCTTGTGCGCGATGTCGGCGGTTGCATATTCATTAAGTTTTATCGCATACTTTTTGGGATAACCCCAGCTAAATTGAATTCTCTGTGCATAATTACGATTGGAGCTTATTTTCCGCGTTCGGCCGGGCCGGGCGGTGCTAGAATCGCGTGAACAGGAAAACGCCCGAGGAAGGGAACATCCCCATGCAGATTCGCGAAGAACTGGAAAAGCTCGTCAAAGCTGCCTGCGCTGCGGCCATCGAAGAGGGGAGCCTCAAGCTCGAAGAGGCGCCCGAGGCGTCCCTCGAGCGTCCGCGCGACGAGGCCAATGGGGACTGGGCATGCACCGATGCCCTGCGTCTGGCGCGCCAGGCGAGCGCGAACCCGCGCGAGATAGCGCAGGCGATCGCCGATCATCTTCCCGAAAGCCCCCTGGTCTCCTCGGTGGAGATAGCCGGCCCGGGATTCGTCAACTTCAAGCTTACGACGACGGCGCATCAGAGCGTGGTTCGCGCCGTGCGCGAGGAGGGGCGCGATTTCGGCAAGAGCACCATGGAGGGCCCCAATTACGTGGACATCGAATACGTCTCCGCGAACCCGACCGGCCCCTTCCATGTGGGTCACGGTCGCTGGGCGGCGCTCGGGGATGCGACCTCGCGCGTCATGCGCCACGCCGGGTACAGGGTTCACGAAGAGAACTACATCAACGACCACGGCTCGCAGATGGACAACTTCGGCAACAGCGTCGTCGCGCGCTACCTGCAAGAGCTCGGGTACGACGTCCCGCTTCCCGAGAACTGCTATGCGGGCTCCTACGTCATCGACATCGCCAAGCAGATCATCGCCGAAGACGGCGACAAGTGGGTGGATGCCGACGAGGGGGAGCGCCTGGTGAACTTCCGCGAACGCGCCTACGCCTACGAGCTCGCCGAGCAGCATCGCATCTGCGACGAATTCGGCACGACCTTCGACGTCTGGTTCAGCGAGCGCACGCTCTACGAGCTCGATGAGAACGGCAAAAGCCAGGTCGACAAGGCCCTCGAGGCCATGGACGAGCGCGGATACCTCTACTCCAAGGACGGCGCACTGTGGTTCCGCAGCACCGACTTCGGCGACGACAAGGACCGCGTCTTGCGCAAGGGCAACGGCGAGTACACCTACTTCACCAGCGACGTGGCCTATCACTACGATAAGATGCAGCGCGGCTTCGATCACCTCATCGACATCTGGGGCGCCGACCATCACGGATATATCGCCCGCTGCGAGGCCATGCTGGCCGCTTGGGGCTACCCCGGTGCGCTGGAGGTCATGCTCGGGCAGCTGGTGAACCTCTTCCGCAACGGCAAACCCGTCCGCATGAGCAAGCGTACGGGCGAGATGGTCACGTTCGAGGAGGTCATCGACGAGGTGGGGGTCGACGCCACGCGTTGGATGATGCTCTCGCGCGGCGCCGATCAGACCATCGACTTCGATATCGAGGTGGCGAAGAAGAAGGACGCCAGCAACCCGGTCTATTACGTGCAGTACGCCCACGCCCGCATCTGCAGCATCTTGCGCAATGCGGCGTCCGAGGAACTGCATGCGAAGGCCACGGGCGGCGAGATCTCCATGGACGAGCTGGCATCGCAGGTCATTCCCGCCGACGTGGACCTCTCGCTGCTGGTGGATCCGAGCGAGATAGCGCTCATGCGCAAGATGGAGACGCTGCAGGAGTTCGTGGCGCTGGCTGCGCGCGATCGCGCGGCGTTTCGCATGACGCATTTCAGCCAGGAAATGGCCGGCCTCTTCCATTCCTTCTACACCAACTGCCACGTGCTCGGGGAGGACGAGGCTCTGCAGGACGCCCGCTTGGCGCTTATAGACAGCGTGCGCATCGTGTTGGAGATAACGCTGGGGCTGCTGGGCATCTCCGCCCCGGTGAAGATGTAGCGCAAGCGCGGCCGGGTCCTGCGAATGCAACCCCGCCCAAGAACTGGGGTGCAGTTCAATTCCCGGGCGGGGTTCTCTATTCTCCGAGGACTTCCAGGTCTACCAGCATCAGGTAGACGTTCTCGCGCATCTCCTTGGCGGTCGCGCGGCTGATGCGCTTCTCGTCGAGCGCCTTCTGCACCTCATCGAGTTCCATGTTGTAGGCCAGGCGCTGAATCTGGCCGACCTTATCCGCCGTGCGGGCGAACGAGGTGATGCTCGGGGAATTCTGCTGGGCGTTGCGCAGGCTGCGCTGGTAGGAGAGCATCACATGGGAGATGGTCTCGGCAGGGTAGGGGGAATCGTTCTGCAGCAGCCAGTCGAGGTAGCGCACGGCTTCCTGCAGAGAGAGGATATGGATCTCGTTCGCGCGTATGGAGGCCGTCTGCTGCGGAACGGACGATGCTTTGCGCGCCTTCAGCGAGCGCGAGACCTGCCGGAGGCGGTGCGCGATCTCCTTGGGGTTCCACGGCGAGCGGTCCTTTATGAGGCGGTTGCGCAAGCCCATGAGGCGACGGATATAACGATAACCCTCGTAGCTATCGATGTCATTCGCTTCCAAACGCTCGTCGAGATAGTTGATTTGATGGGTAACGATTTCTACGCGTAAATCATTTTCAGAGAAAGTCTCGAGGTCGTGAGCAGTTTGCAGGCGCGTGATGCGGTCGTTGTAGGAGGCCACGACCAGGCTGGTGCTCGCTGCCGTCTCCCTGGTGCGCACGGCCGTGAGCCGCTCTACCACGCGTCGGAAGATCTCTATCTTGCGCGCCGCCTTCGTCTCCTCGTTCTCCTCTTCCTCGTCCTTCTTCGGGGCCAGGACCGGCAAGAGGAAATTGGCCAGCAGCAGCGTGCAGAGGATAACGCCGGAGGCGACGAAGATAATGAGGTCGCGCTGCGGGAAGGCCTCGCCGGAGTTCAGCAGATGGGGGATCGTGAGCACCACGGAGAGCGTCACCGCGCCCTTCGGGCCTCCCATGGTGGTCACGAGCGCAGAGCGCACGATGCCGGGGTACCATCCGCGCCGCTCCTTGGTCTCCCTGTCCTTCCCGAAGGCTTCCATCGCGAGCACCCAGATGAAGCGGGTGAGCACGACGACGGCGGTTATGGTGCCCACGAGCAGCAGGAGGTTGGCGTTGCTGACCTGCGTCGAGTACCAGCTGTCGTCCATGGCCATGGGCAGCTCGATGCCCAATATGGTGAAGACGACGCCGTTCAGGGCGAAGGCGAGCACGCTCCAGACGCTCGAGGACACGATGGAGAGCTCGGCTGCCGTAGGCCCGATCCTGCGGTTCTGCGAGACGCTGATGACGATGCCGGCGGCGACGACCGCCAGGATGCCGGAGACGCTCAGCAGCTCGGCCACCAGGTAGAAGATGAAGGGCATGGCGACGTCGAAGAGGACGTGGAAGGTGGGGGAATCGAGGCCGAAGCGGATGAGCAGCTCCGAGATCTTGTTCGCGAGCCAGCCCAGCAGAAGCCCCAAAAGGATGCCGCCGACGAAGGCGATGGCGAAATTCCAAGCCGCCGTGGCGACGGCGAAGGTGCCGGTGACGGCGGCGGATATGGCGAACTGGAAGGCGACGACGCCGGAGGCGTCGTTGATGAGGGCCTCCCCGGAGAGCAAGGCGTTCTCCTTGCGACTGGGGTCCGCCTCTTCCGAGAGGGAGGAGACGGCGACGGCGTCCGTGGGGCCGAGTGCGGCGCCGAGGGCGAAGGCGGCGGCAAGGGAGATGCTCGGTTCGATGAGATGGGCGATGAAGCCCACGACCAGCATGATAACGATAACTAGCGCAATACCTAGAGAGAAGATGGCCTGGCGATTGCGAACGAGCCCGAGCTTGTCCGATTCCTTGGCGTCCTTGAAGAGCAGAGGCGCGATGAAGACGATGAGGAAGAACTCCGGGTCGAAGTCGATCTCGATCGGCTGCGTGGCGATGATGCCGATGAGAACGCCGAGCGCGATCTGGATGAGGGGGAGCGACACGCGCGGGATGACGCGCTCGAGTATGGCCGAGACGAGCACGGACACGATGAGGAGAACTATGAGCACGAAAACTTCCACGGACCCATTCTAGCCTGAAAGAGCCAATTCGACCTGAAGGCCATGAGCATTCGATAAACTCACGTCGGCCGCCCGCGCGATTAGTGCAGAAATGTTGAACCGCTTGCGCGCCCGCGTGCGCTGTCTTATAGTTCTAACTCGCGTCACGGTGGCTGTGGCCTAGTTGGTTAGGGCGCCAGATTGTGGCTCTGGAGGTCGAGAGTTCGAATCTCTCCAGCCACCCCAGCGCGCTATGAAAAAAATCTTGCACCGTGCGAGATGCTGTCATAGAATAACGTGCGCGATTTCGAAAGCGCGAGAGCACATACACGGACCGTTAGCTTAGTTGGTAGAGCAGGGGACTCTTAATCCCAAGGTCCGGGGTTCGAGTCCCCGACGGTCCACCATGTGAGTTCAGCCTCCCGACCGGGAGGTTTTTTCATGTTCGGCGCCGGTGCACGACTCGAACCGATGAGGTGGAATTCCCCTCTTCGAACGCGCCAGTGGCGCGTTCGTGGGAATTCGCCCGACCGAGCCTGCGAGGGAGGGTTCGGATTTGCCCGGCAAATCCGGAGTCCCCGACGGTCCACCATGTGAGTTCAGCCTCCCGACCGGGAGGTTTTTTCATGTTCGGCGCCGGTGCACGCGGCAGCTACCCCCGATACGGCTTACAGGTGTCCCTCTAGGGCTCTTCTGACCTCTATTCCGGGCCTATAGGGGCTCGATAGACCCTCTAAGCATGGGATTCGTTAGAAAAAGTGCTATTTCGGCTGCAGATTGGCCCAGCTAGTGCTATAGTTGCCCGCATATTGTCCGATATAGACAAGGAGACATGAATATGGCACTTCCCAAGATGACCGACGAGCAGCGTGCCGCCGCTCTCGAAAAGGCCAAGATCGCCCGCGCGAAGCGCTCTGCCCTGCGTGCAGACATCAAGGCCGGCAAGACGAGCCTGGCGGACGTTCTCTCCAGCGATGACGATATCGCGAAGAAGACCAAGGTCAAGCAGATCCTCGTTTCTCTTCCCGGCGTTGGGGCCGTTACCGCTCAGAAGGCCATGGAGGAGATAGGGATCGACGAGAATCGTCGCGTCGGCGGTCTGGGCTCCAATCAGAAGGAGAAGCTGCTCGCCAAGTTCGCGAAGTAACTTCTGGAGCCATATCTGGAAGCAAGGCGGGAGGACATGTCTTCCCGCCTTTTTGTTATACCAGACCTGTGAAGGCGCATGCACGTTTCTAGGAAAGGAGCTTCAATGGGTTACGTTAAATGGAGCTATCAAACGTTAAATCAATTCTGCGAGGATGTCTTCCGGGCGTTCGGATTCGACGAAGAGCAGAGCCGTATCATCAAGGATGTTCTGCTTACGGCCGATCTCTACGGCATCGAGAGCCATGGCATGCAGCGCATGGTGCGCTACCACAAGGGCATCGAGAAGGGCAGCATCCACCTCGATGCAAAGCCCGAGGTGGTCTTCGACACGCCCATCAGCGCCGTCATCGAAGGCAATAACGCCATGGGGCAGGTTGTCGCGCATCGGGCGATGCAGATGGCCATAGAGAAGGCGAAGGCGAGCGGCGTGGGCATCGTCAGCGTGCGCAACTCCAACCATTACGGCATCGCCGGCTACTACGCCAAGATGGCCGTCGACGAGGGGCTGATGGGATTCAGCTGCACGAACAGCGAAGCCATCATGGTGCCGACTTTCGCCCGTCAGGCCATGCTCGGTTCTAACCCCATAGCCCTCGCCATGCCGGCCGACCCCTATCCCTTCTGGTTCGACAGCTCCACGACCGTGGTCACGCGCGGCAAGCTGGAGATCTACAACAAGTCCGGCAAGCCGCTGCCCGAAGGCTGGGCTCTCGACGAGAACGGCCAGCCGAGCTCCGAGGCCCCGCGTGTGCTGAAGAACATCGTGGAGAAGAACGGCGGCGGCATCATGCCCTTAGGCGGCAACACCGAGACCTCAGGCAGCCATAAGGGCTACGGGTACGGGATGATCTGCGAGATCTTCAGCAGCATCCTCTCCCAGGGCGTCAATTCGGACGAATGCTGCACCTTCGAGGATAAGACCGGCATCTGCCATGGCTTCGCGGCCGTCAACCCCGCTTACTTCGGCGAGCCCGAAGATATCCGCGCGCACCTGAGCGCCTTCATGCAGAAGCTGCGCGAGGCGCCCGTGGCGGATGGAGCCGAGCGCATCTACACCCACGGCGAGAAAGAGGTCTTCGCGGAGAAGGACCGTCGCGAGAACGGCATCTCCGTCGCAGACGGGACCATGATGGAGCTCGCGGATCTGTGCGATTACCTGAAGCTCGATTTCGCGAAGTACTTCGAAGGCTACGAGATTCCGAAAGACGCGGGATTCTTCGGAGGGTACTAGGAGGCCAGCTGGCCGCGATTCGGGGAGCAAACGACTCAACATATATATAAGTAGGCAACGGGAGGACGCGAGTGAAAGCGCCCTCCTTCTTTATATCCGAGAGCAGGAGCAGATTCTCTACGCGCAGAGTATTCCGGACTAAAGAGTTAACGATAAACAGACTATCAAACTAGCACAGAGAATCAAAGAGATCGGGGATGTGCTCGGCTTCGGATGACAATGGGGGAGAAGGATGGTGCTGAATCTGTAATCGTAAATAGGCGTCTAGTCCGAATCCTCGAGTCGAATTCTCTTCGGCGCAAAGAGAATTCGAGGGAAGCTCTGTTTGCGGTACGAAGAGACGAGCGATTTCCAAATCGAGAAAGCCCGGAGAGAGCATTCAGAGGAGGGGAGGGAATAGCAAAACGGATAACGGTAAGAATGATATTTCAAATGTGGTTTGAATTGCACTCGGACCGGATGCGGAAATTGCTCGCGGGTCGTTTGAGTGAAGATGCCCCGAGGTTCTTGGAGGGGTAATGGGGGGGAGGGGCTCTATTCGCGTCGGAGAGAAATCCTCCTTTGCCGGAGGAGATCAGTTGAAAGGGAAGATCAGGACAGCGCGTCCGATTGGATTATTAGCACTTAAGGTTTCTGAGACGGCCCCTGCCACACGAACTACGTTGGGTAGCGTCCTTTTGTACATTCAAAATGAAGAGCGGAACGCAGCGGGCGGCTGAGCGCTTCCGAGAGCGCAGCGGAACCCGAAGAACTGTATAGCAGAGCCCGGCGAGGGATAGAGTCTCTCTTCGATCCGAGCAGCGCCCTCTGCCGAATCGGGGAGGGGCGATCGACCTCGCAGGTCCCTTTGCGAATCGTCGGGGACGGTGAAGGAAGAGGCATGGTCCGCGGAGTAGACGACCTAGCGTGCGTTGCCGGCAGAGGAGACACCCAACGATAGGTCCTTATGGATAAAGTACCTATAAGGGACCAGCGTCTAAGTAGATTCTATAGAGACGGTACAAGCTGCAGACCAATAGTCAAAATGGCGCGATGGATCCGAAAGCCGAGTTGGGAGGAGAGGGAAGCCCGCGAAAGCAGAGCGGATTGCTAGGAAATAATGCGAGCGAGAGGATGGAGAGTAGGGAATAGCATCAAATAAAAACGAATAGAGAAGAAACGGACACAATAGAAATAAACCCGAGAGATTAGGACACAGGGGAGAAGCCGGAAGATACGAACTTAGTCCTTCAAATATTAATTAGCGAAAAACGTCCCAAATCATAACTAAATGCAGCTGAAGATAAGCGATTGAGCCGTGAGCGAACTAGAAGAAGGAAAACTTATGTCATCCGATAGAAGAAACCTCTTAAATGCGTAGAAGGAAATCTATAAGACATAATATAAGAAATCTTAGCGAGAATGAATAAGGGGGAAAGATTCAAATAACGGGTAACGGTATTCGAGCGATTGGGCAGCATCCAAAAGGGCCTCGACTTATGCGAATGCAATCCGATTTGACGCGTCGGGGAAGCGGTATTTCGGGGTCCCTTTCGAATATTCCGATTTCTCGTTGCAACCTTGGAAAATAGTCTCAAAATTGACGGTTTGCGAGGCACGAATTCGTGGTAAAATAGGCCCAAATCTGCACGTGGGAAATGCAGCATCAAGTCGTACTAAACCAAACACCCACGTTGAGCAGGCATTTTGTTGATTTTCGTGCGATGCAAGGGAGCGCGAATTCTTGAACAGTGCCAGCGGCATAGTACGCATGGGCGAAGGCCAGAGCACCTGGGCTGCACGGAGTGCGGCCGTTCTCGCTCTGGCCTTGCTTTTTGCCGTGCTTTCGTTCTGCTTTGCCGATCTCGCGTTCGCAACCTCCAAAGCCAGCTCTCAAAATGATGGTGTCTGCGCAGCTCAGTCCGAGGATTCGACGGCCAAGCAGGCCGCCTCGGCAACGAGCGCCTGCGCAAGCGCCGAGAGCACCCCCTCTTCGACGTCCGGAACGCTCGCCTCTGCGAAGGAGCAAACCCCTGCTCCCGTCGAGAAATCGACTGCTGAATCCACCGCCGAGACCAGCTCCGCTTCCTCCGCCGAAATCCCTGCGGCTGAATCCGCCGAGGAAACGGCGGCTCAAGCGGCCCTCGAGACCTCCCTTGCCAAGGCCTTAGAAGACGAATCTTCCGATGTCGTTAACGACGTTGATTTCGCACCCGAATCCGACGACGAATCCCTTGTCGTCGTAGACCAGGATTCGGGGCAGCAGGCCGCATCCGCGAAAGCCGATGCCGAATCTGCGTCATTCGGAAGCGGATCCGCAGATCGGCTCGAGGATCGTCGTTCGAAATCCTCGGACGACGAGACTCGGGATTTCCAGGCGGCAGAGCCTAGCGACTCGGTCGAAGATGACCAAGAAACTCCCGAATCGCAGGGCCCCGTCGAAACCGTCAATCTGCTGTCCGCCGCCGAATCCGATTCGGGCGGCATTTCGGCCGCCGATGCGGATACCGCCTCACCCGCCGATGCGAGCGCCCAATCGCTCGTGCGATGGACGTTCGATTCGGGCACGGGAGCGCTGGAGGTCTTTGCCTCCGGACCAGGAGGGGTCTTGCCAGCCGATGCGCTGCGACTGCCCTGGGCTTCGCTCGAACGAAGTTCGATACGCTCAGTCGCCTTCACGGGCTCCTACGCCTTGTCCGCTTTGGGTCTTTCTGGATGGTTCGCCGATTGCGCGAACCTTCGCATTTTCAGGGGAGGCACACTCGACGTCTCCTCGGCTCTCGATTTCTCGAATCTGTTCGCCGGCAGCACCTCGCTCGAAGAGGTCGACATCCGTTCCTGGATCATCGCTTCGGACGCCTCCGTCGCCAACATGTTCCAGGATGTAAACTCTATTAAACTACTAGGAATTCCTGTCGGTTTCGATCTTGCCGAGTCTGGTTTCAATGCGCAGGCTTCTTCCGATGAGACCGAGGCCGTTTGGACTGACGGCTCGAACTTCTCCGGCAGCACGAAAGATTTGATTGCGCGCTACTCTTCTGCTGATGCTCCGAGCGACTCCCTTACTTATATATATGTAGGGGGTTCGGATGAGGATGCGGCGAGCGAATCCTCTTCATCAGTCGATGGGGAAGAGACGGACGTGCAAGAGTTCCTTACCTATATACAGCAAGGCGCTTCGGAAGAAGCTGCTAAGTCCCAGCAGACTACTGGGAATTCAGCTGCCGCAGATTCCATTGAAACCGTTGCTTCGATTTCGGCTCAGGGCGTAAGCGAAAGCGACATCGTCTTGAAGGCTCAGGCGGACAGCGGAGCGATGCGCAACAACAGCAACATCACTTGGGCCTACGATGCGAGCAATTATCGACTGACGATTACGATCGTCAGCACGACGGGAGACACCACTCTCGATAGCACCAACAAAGACACCAATCTCAGTTGGAAAGGCTCCGTCGGCTCCGCCCTCATTCACGAGGTTTATGTCAAGGCGAACAATGGCACGAAGATTCGCCCCGCCACTTTGAACAATTGGTTCAGCGGCTATGCCGACTTGCTCTACGTCGACCTGTCCGGATTGGACGTTTCGGGCTGCACCGACTTTTCGGGACTCTTCAGCGGATGCATCAAACTCGAGACGATAGACGGCATCAACACTTGGAACGTCTCCGCCGGAACGACTTTCGCGAATATGTTCTCCGGATGCTCGAGCCTGAAGGAATTGAACATCGCGGACTGGAACACGCAAGGGGCCACGACTCGCACCAACATGTTCAACATCGCCACCGACGGGAAATCCGCTCTGCGGACCGTTGTGATTCCCAGCACGGTTACCGTTAACAGCGACACGACCATTTTCGGTGGGGCAGTGAGCCTCGGCGAGACGGCCGGTACATGGAAAACGGACGACGGCCTCACGACGATCGGAAGTACGACGAATCTGATTGCGAAAATCGCCTCCGATGCCACGGCGAGAAAATACAAGTTCTTCTTCGAGGCGCCTATTCAGACGAACTCCAAGATTCTCTGGAGCTTCGACGAGACGTATGGAACCCTTACTATATATGTAGCTGACGATGCCACGGCGGCTGATCTCACACTTACCGTTAACGCTGCCGACCTTCCCTGGCTCGTCTCCGTCGGTTCCGAATCCATCGTCCGCGTCGTCACCACCCAAGGCTCGGCCGGCAAGATCGCGCCGACGACTCTGGCGGCATGGTTCCAGGATCATAAGGCGCTGCAGTCCTTCGACGGTTCGGGCATGGATGTCTCCTCCGTATCGAGCTTCGCCTCCCTGTTCTCCGGAGACACGCTCCTCTCCACGGTGGACCTTACGGGTTGGCAGTCCCTCTCGGGTGCGGACCGCTCCTCTCTGTTCTACAACTGCACCGCCCTCTACACCATCACTCTTACCGCCGGCATGGTCCTCGGCGGTTCGGGCCTCAGCAACGCTCTCACGCGCCATGGCGCCACGGACGGCACGTGGACCCGCACCGATGCGGGCGCGAGCGAGGACCCGTGGTTCGGCACCACCAACGACCTCGTCGCCCGCTATCCGCTCGGCGCAAACAACTCCTCCTTCGGCGCCACCGTCTTCATCGCCAGTGGAATCGACACCGCTACCTATACTTGGACGGCCAACCAACTCGGCGCCCGTTTCTCCGGCAACGACAATGCCTGGTGGAGGTACGCCAGCAACACCGTCACCATCGGCGTCGACTATGGGCGTGGCACCTCGGCCTCGAATGCGGTCACGCTCAATGTGGCGGCTGGCAGCCAGATGCCCTGGTTCAGCGTCACCACCCAAGGCTACGTCACCACGATCGTGGCGCAGGCTGCCACATACACCGATGCCGGGTCCGGCAATACGACTACCTACCTGATCGCCCCCACGACGCTGCAGAACTGGTTCCAGGGGCACAGCTATTTGCGCACCTTCAACGGCGTCGATATGGACGTGTCGACATGCTCTTCCTTCGTGGACCTGTTCTCTGGCGACATTCGCCTCGCCACGGTCAACCTTACCGACTGGCAGATGCCCACGGGCGCTGCGGACAGCACGCGCTCCGGCATGTTCGCGAACTGCAAGGCGCTCGCCACCCTTACCTTCACCGACGGCGTCATCCTCACGGGCGCGGGCATCAGCGACATGCTTACCGATCGCACGCCCACCGATGGCAGCTGGCAGACCAGCGACTCCGCCTGGTTCGGCTCCTCCGACAACCTCACCGCGCGCTACCCCGATATCACCGCGGCAAGCGGCACGGCATCCAATGCCGTGGGCACCTATATATATGTATGGTCCCAGGGCATGCTCTCCGGACGTTTCACCAACGACAACGTGTGGTGGAAGTTCGATCCCGGTTCGGATGGTTCCGCCGGCCTGCTCACCATTGGCATCGGCTCTACCTCTGCGAGCCGTGTGGTCACGGAGCGCGCTAATGAATTGCCGTGGATAAGCGTTATCGGCTCGGACAAGCTCGGCACCATCTACCGTGTGGTCTTCGAGAGCTCCTCCGACTATCCGGTCCTGCCGGAGCATCCCGAAGGCTGGTTCGCGAATTACGTGAACCTCTCCACCTTCGACGGAACCGGCATGGACGTCACGGCCGTCGTCGCGCAGAACGGCGAGAAGTCCCTCGCGCGCTTCTTCGCCGGCGACCGCTCGTTCTCCTCCTTCACCGGCCTGCAGTATTGGGACATAACGGACATCACCGACCTGTCCTATCTCTTCCAGGGCTGCGAGGGCCTGCAGAGCTTGGCTGGCTTGGAGCAGTGGTCCAACAAGAGCAGCCATGTGAAGGATTTCTCCTCCATGTTCTCCGGCGCCATCGACTTGCTGGTCATCGACGCGCTCGCACAATGGGATGTAAGTGCGGCGGCCACCTTCGAGTCCATGTTCGCGGGCGCCGTCAACCTGGCCACGCTCGACATCTCCGGCTGGGCTATGCCCGCATCCGCCACGCGCACCAACATGTTCAGCGGCCTGAGCATGCTCACCACGTTGAGAGTCAACGGCCACGTCTTTCTCGGCGCCACCGCCTTGCAGTCCACCGGGCTCGAGTCGGTCTCCGAGCGCGGGTCCAAGCTGGGCACCTGGAAGCGCACGGATGCGCTTGCCACCGACCCGTGGTTCGGCACCACGCAGAACCTGGTCGACCGTTACCCGGCCACGGGCGCCGCGGCGTCCCTTTCCGCGGCAGCCACCTACGTATGGCAGTCCGGCCAGCTGGGCGGCCGCTTCTCGAACGACAACGCCTGGTGGGCCTTCGACTCCACGTCGGGATATCTCTCGCTGGGCACCGATCTCGGCGCCAACAAGACCGTCGTGGAGAGCGCCGCGCAGCAGCCCTGGATCGGCATCGTCGGCACGGGCACGGGCTACCTCGATCTCATCAGGGGCGTTGTCGTGGCGTCGGGGGAGGACTTCCAGCCCACGAACTTCGAGGGCTGGTTCTACAACTACCATGCCATGACGTCCTTCGATGGCTCGGGGCTCGACCTCTCGCAGAACAACAGCTTGAAGAACCTCTTCCGCGACTGCACGCTGTTGGCCACGGTCACGGGCCTTTCCGGTTGGGATCTCGGCGCAACCACCGACATGGAGTCCATGTTCCAGAACGTCGGCGGCCTGAACGTGCTCAACGGGGCCAACAACTGGGATACCAGCGGCGTCACCTCCATGAAAAACCTCTTCGCGGGTGATACGGCCCTGCTCACGCTCACCTCCATCTCCAGCTGGGATGTGGGGGCTGTGGAGGACTTCACATCCTTGTTCGCGGGTGACACGGCCTTGCAGACGCTCAACATCAGCGGGTGGAACATGGATGCTACGGCCACGCGCACCGACATGTTCACCAACTTGGCCGCCTTGGCTACGTTTACCATCGGCGCAGGCGTTATCCTGGAAGGGACCGGCTTCGACGATACCCTCGCCAGCCACGGCGTTACCGCCGGCTCTTGGGACGGCCGGGCCGCGCTCGCCGCATCGAATACCTGGTTCGGCTCTACTTCTAACATCGCTGTTCGCTATCCGGCCGCGAAGAACGCCGAGGGAAGCACCGCGGGCGCCTTCGTCTACACTTGGGACTCCGGCAACCTGCGCGGCCGCTTCGCCAACGACAATACCTGGTGGACCTACGCGAACTATACGCTTACCCTCGGGTCCGACGATCAGGCGGGCGACCTCACCGTCGCGGAAACCCAGGACGCGGCTGCCACCGACAGCACCGTCAACCTACCTTGGACGGCGGCTTTGGGCGGCAGGTCCAACACGGTCAGCCTCGTGCGGCATGTGGTCACCTCCGCTGCCGCCGGGATTCAACCGCTGAACCTGGCTAACTGGTTCGCGAACTACACCTCGCTCATCAGCTTCAACGGTGCGGGCATCGACACCTCCCGCACCACGAGCATCGCGAGCTTGCTTGCCTTCGACAGCGCGAACGGCACACTTTCGACCATCACGGGCATCGATGACTGGGATACGGACACGACGGTGGACGACTTCAGCTACGCCTTCAAGAACGCCCGCGCATTGAGCTCGCTTGACATCTCCGGTTGGAGGATGAACGCAAACGATACTCTCACCGACATGCTCTACGGCTGCACCGGGCTTACCAGCCTCAGGCTCGGCTGCTACAACGTGCTCACCGGCACGGGCTTTAACGACGACGTCTACACCAACAACTCCCAGTCCGATGCCAACTCGACGCGTCAGCCGCGCGACGGCTCCTGGGACGGAGTGGACAGCGACGGCGATAACGCCTGGTTCGGTAGCACCAGCAACATCGCCGCACGCTACGTGCTTTCCGGGGGAGTCTATGCCGGCGCCGGCAACCTCATAGGCAAAGACGTCATCTACACCTGGGCTTCCGGCAGCCTGCGCGGCCGCTTCGCGAACGACAACACCTGGTGGACCTACGACAGGACCACCCACACCCTCACCATCGGCGCGGACGATGCGTCCACCAATTCCTTCGGCAAGACCATCTCCGAGACGGAGGCCTCCAGCACTAGCAACAGCCTGCCGTGGCTGGGTGCCGGCCTTGCGGTGAAGACGGCTGCTGCGAGCGGCGGCAATTACATCGAAACCGTTACCACGTACAACCAGGTGGCCGTCGCCGACCTCGACAACTGGTTCGCCGGCTACATGGCGCTTCGGACCTTCGACGGGTCGAACATGAACGTATCCGCCACCACGGGCTTCGCCAACTTGTTCGCGGGCGACAGCGCTCTTCGAATCGTCGACCTCGCAAACTGGGATATGGCCACTGTCGCGACAGGGGTGCGTCAGAGCGTGCCCGACCGCTCCAACATGTTCAGCGGCGCTTCGAGCATCTCGGAGATAACCGCCAGCCAGAACACCCTGCTCGATGCCACGGCCCTCGACAATATAGACTCGCGCCAGGCTACCGTAGGCATGTGGGTGCTCACCGTGGCGGGTTCCGAGACCTGGTTCGACAGCACCGCTAAACTCGCCGCCCGCTATGCGCAGAGCGCCGCGCGTCCCTCCACCACCTATACCTACGAGTGGGACGACACGCGTCTGGGCGGCCGCTTCGAAAGCAACCCCGTGAACACGTGGTGGACTTTCGCCCTCTCCGATGCCAATGCCGGCCTGCTCACCATTGGGGCGGACAGCGGCGCCAGCAACAAGGTCGTGCAGGAGTACCGCGGCAGCGCCACCTACGAACTCCCCTGGATCGCCCCTCTCACCAACAGCACCTACAGCACCACCGAAGCCGCCCTCGGGCGCATCACCTCCATTGCCACCGCCGGCATGATAGCTCCCGCCAACATGCACGGCTGGTTCCAAGGCCTCACCAACCTCGTCTCCTTCGACGGCCAGTACGTCAACACGGCCAACGTCACGGACATGGCCTACCTCTTCCAGGGCGACGGCAACCTCACCTCGCTCAACCATCTCTCCGATTGGGCGCAGAGCGGTACGGTGAAGACCTACGCCTACGCCTTCGCCGGAGTCAGCTCGCTTACCAGCCTCACCGACGTGAGCGCTTGGAACGTCACCAACGCAAGCGATCTCGGCCACCTCTTCGAGGGCATGACGTCCCTGCAGACGCTCAATATAAGCGGTTGGAATATGCTCGCGAACAGCACCCGCGTCTCGGGCAGCACCACCAGCCCCATCCTTACCGACATGTACAAGAACCTCAGCGCGCTTGCGGTGCTCGTCGTCAGCGACAATGTGGTGCTCGGCGGCGTGGGCTGCGACTCCGGCTTCGACAACGACCTCTCCCGCCACACGCCCAGCCATGGCACGTGGTCGAAATCGAACTCCACGGCCAGCAGCGAATCCAGCCAGCTGGTGGGCAACACCTACAGCATGGGCCTGCTCTACCCGGTCGGCGGTCGCAGCACGCTGGACTATGTGCGCACCTACTACTTCCTGGCCGGCGTGCTGCACGGAAGCTTCCTGAACACCAATGTCTGGTGGCACTACAACAACGGCGACCTCTCCGTCGGCGTGGTCGACACGACCCATGCCGCCACGGTCACGGAATACCAGGGCACCTACAATGGGACGGCCAGCGAACTGCCGTGGCGCCAGCTCATCAACGACCCCAACGGCGACGTGACCCCCGTCACCTCCTTCACCTCCACGCTGGCCACCGGCGTCATCACGCCAACCAACCTGTACGGCTGGTTCAAGAACTACCACCTCCTGCAGACGGTGAATTTCGCCGGCATGAACCTGGATAGCGCCGTCAGTATGGAGGGCCTCTTCCAGAACGACCTCGATGGCTCTTCCTTCCAGTCCGCCCTCACCACGGTTTCGGGCATCGGCGGATGGAACACGAGCGTGCTCACGAGCATCGCGCATATCTTCGACGGCGACGCCAGCCTCTCCTCGCTCTCCTCCACGGCGGGGTGGGGCGTATCCGCCGTCACGGCGTTCGACTACGCCTTCAACGATTGCGGCAGCCTGACATCGCTCGACCTGACCGGTTGGACCATGCGCACCGACGCGACGCGCGTGAGCATGCTCGATGATTGCTTCGGCCTGCGCCAGATAACGCTCGACACTCGGGTGCTCATCGACGACACGGGCTTCGAGGACGACCTGACGGGCCTGGGCAACACGGACGGCATGTGGGTCTACACCACCGGCGACGATGACGAGATCTGGTTCGGCACCACCTCCGACCTGTCGAATCGCTACGGCACATACCTAAGCGGCGGCGCGACTGCCCGCACGACCGAGGAAGTGCTGGTGAATTCCGGCAACACCAAGCGCGCCGACGGCGTCTTCACCTATCTCTGGGACAGCAGCCGCCTGGGCGGGCGCTTCGCGAGTAACGCCAACGCCTGGTGGAAGTACACCAAGTCCGCAGACGGCGCCAAGCCGCAGGGCACCCTCGAGTTGGGCTCCGACGGCCCCGCCACGTATCTGCGGGAGGTCACGGAACTCGGCACGGTCGCCGACGATGCTTCCAACGCCCTTCCGTGGCGTGCGGTGGTGGCCAATTACGCCACTTCCATCACGCACGTGGTCACCTACGCCACCAGCATCATCAAGCCGCTGAACCTGGCCAGTTGGTTCAAGGACCACACGGCGCTCGTCGACTTCACCGGCGTGGGCATCGACGCCACCGCCACCACGAGTTTCGAGAGCATGTTCGAGATCTCTTCCGATTCGGCCACTCCGGCGCTCACGAGCGTCACGGGAATTACCGGCAGCAACTGGGTGACCGCTTCCCTCACGTGCCTTAAGAACATGTTCCACAACCAGAAGTCGCTCAGCACGCTCGATGCGCTCTCCAGCTGGAACACCGCCCACGTCACCGACATGAGCGGCATGTTCTATAACGCGCGCGCCCTCACGCACGTCCGTGGCATCATGGATTGGAACACCGATGCGGTCACGTCGTTCGAGAACATCTTCCGCGGCATGCTCAGCTTGCAGAGGATTGACTTGACCAGTTGGAAAGTGGATGTCGGGGACAATGCGACGTATATGTTCGCCGAGGACGTTCTGCTGAACTCCGTCACTCTGGGCGTGAACTTCACCGCCTCGGATGTGCTCGGGCCTTCCCGCTCGCAGAGCCAGGCCATCGCGATTGGGTGGCCGGGCCATAGCAGCACGGGGAGAGATTATAAGGCCTTTTCCTGGGCAAGTCGCATCACCCTCCAACTTTATTACAGCACCGAAGGTGGCTACGACAAGGTATATGTAAGCGATGATTATGCTTATCGACTGTACGGGGCATCGGGTAACGGATGGGGCGGCACCACGCTCTATCTGAAGGGCACGAATGCCTACATCTGGTTCAGCACCGACGGCAGCAACAGCTCCGGCAGCAACGGAGCGGGCCTCTGGGTCTGGGGCACTGCAACTGCCTATGCCGACGGTATCTGGAAGAAGACCGTCTCTGGCGGCACGTCCTGGATCGGCTCCTGGGACGAGATGATGGGCTCGATTGCCGATAGCGGCATCGGCAGCGCGTCTATGGCCGGTACCTACGAATGGAACTTGGGTGAAATAGGCGGTCGCTTCCAGAACAATCTGAAGTCTTGGTGGGAGTACGATCGCGACACGAAAGAGCTTGCCGTGCACGGAACGGGCACCGCTGCAGACAGCATCGTCACGGAGACCGCGGACACGGTTCCCTGGCTTTCCTGGGAAGCCCGCGATTTGGATATCTCGAACGGGAGCGCTTCCATCAAGCATCTCGCGACGTCTATTGTTTCCGATGGCTCTCTCGCGCCCGTCCATTTCGGTGCGGCTAGCGACAATGGGGAGAGCTACTCCGGCTGGTTCGATGGCTACGAGTATGTCACCATGGTAGATGCATCTGGCTTCGACCTCACGCAAGGCACCACCTCGCTCGCTTATCTCTTCGCCAACATGTCCCGTGTTGCCTCCATCACCGGCTTGACCAACTGGAACACTTCCTCGATCGTGGATATGGAGCACCTCTTCGACGCCGACGTGCTTCTAGCGACCATCACATCGCTGTCCAGCTGGGATGTCTCGCACGTCACCAAGTTCGGCTCGATGTTCCGCAATGTCTTGCTGCTCTCCGACATCAGCCAGCTCGCCAACTGGACGCTTCCCACTTCCGCGAGCAGCATCGACCTCTCGTGCATGTTCATGAACACCGCTCTCGTCTCGCTTGACAATCTCAGCGGCTGGGCGGCCTACACCGCCAGCGTCACGGACATGCAATATATGTTCGCGGGTATTACCGAGCTCGCCACCGCCACCGGCATCGCCGACTGGGACGTCGCCGGCACGAACCTGAACTACCTGTTCAAGGGCGACTATTCGCTTGCGACGGTCTACCTGGACAGGTGGAACATGGGCTCCGCCACCTCCTACGCGGGCATGCTCGACGTGCGCAAGTACAACGACGCGCTCACCACCGTGGACACCTCGCAAACCGTCTCCATTGCGACCCTGCGCCTCGATGACAGCTCCATCCTCAGCGACACGGGCTTCACCAATTCGCTTACCGGTCGCGACATCGCCGACGGCATGTGGAGGCGCACGGATGGCGCTTGGTACGACAACACCACCAAGCTCGCCGCGCTCTACGCCGCCACCGCCACGCGCTCCTCCACCGTCTACATCTTCGAGTGGACCTCCATGCCCGGCGGCCGCTTCAACTACGGTGCCGGCGTGGAGAACACCTGGTGGCGCTATGACTCCGTTTCCGAGACGCTCTTCATAGGCACGACGGGCGAGGCGGGCGTCAGCTTCCAGGTGGAGGACCCCTACGACGATCTGCCTTGGAAGGACGTTGCGGCCAGCAATGGCGGCACCGCCATCAAGCACATCACCATCCAGGGCGGCATCCAGGTGGTGAATCCCTCGAATTGGTTCAAGGACTACACCAGCCTGCGCGACGTCATCGCCGACGGCCTGGACCTCACTCAGGTGGCCGCGGTCAACGGCGTCAAATCCATCGAGGGGCTCTTCTCCGGCTGCACGAGGCTCGTCTCCGTCACCGGCATCGCCACGTGGCCCATCGCCTCGCTCACCTCGTTGAAAAACCTCTTCTACAACTGCACGAGCCTGACCACCATCAGCGGCATCGAGAGCTGGACCAACGAGTCCACCACGGCCAACACCTCCCACATCACGGACATGTCCGGGCTCTTCTACAACACGCAGAGCCTCACCGACCTCACGTTTTTAGCCAACTGGGACACCTCGAGCGTCACGGACTTCTCGAACATGCTCAACGGCGCCGCGGGGCTTGTCAGCGTGGCGGGCATCGCCAATTGGGACACCTCCTCCGCCACGAACATGGAGGGCATGTTCGCCAACGACACGCAGCTGGTCACCGTGGACCTGCGCAATTGGGATGTCTCGAACGTCACCAATTTCAAGAACCTCTTCCTGAACGACACGTCGCTCGCCACGCTCGACATCTCCACGTGGAATATGAGCGCGGTCTCCAACGTGGCCTATCTGGCGGGCATGTTGGCCACCGACAACGATTCCAATGGCACCAATTCGTCGCTGACCAAGCTGAAGCTAGGCCCGATGGTCGTGCTGGCCAGCTCCTCGGGCGCCGTCGCCGCCGGTCTGGACGACAACCTGCGCGGGCGTGCGGCCACGCAGGGTCGTTGGAACTTGGAAGGCGCCAGCTGGTTCGACGGGAGCGCCAACCTGGCCGCCCGCTACGCCCTGGGCGCCACGCGCGCCGCGGGCACTTACAACTGGACCAGCACCCCCGGCGGGCATTTCCTGGACGCGTCCGATACGGCAGCATGGTGGACCTTTACCGATGAAGACGGCAATGGCACCAACGAGACGCTCACCATCGGCCTCGATACCGGCAGCACCGTAATGAGCGTGTATGCGGCCTCCGACGGCTCGGCGCGCAACGGCACGCTGGATTTGCCTTGGCAGGTCTATGGCGTCGCAATGCCCTCCAACACCACGCGCGTGGTCTTCCAGAGCGGCATACAGGTGGTCAATCCCAGCAGGTGGTTCCAGAACTACACGGCGCTCGCCTACTTCAACGGCACGCAGATGGATCCCAGCCTGGCCACTGACTTCTCGTATATGTTCAGCAGCGCAACATCCTTGAGCACGCTCGTGGGCCTCTCCGCCTGGAGCACGAATGTGGGCAACGCCACCAACCTGGCCTATATGTTCTACAACTGCAACTCGCTCGACAGCGTCGAGGGCATCTCCAGGTGGGATGTCTCCAAGGTCGAGAACTTCTCCTATATGTTCGCCAGCTGCGACTCGCTCGACTCGCTCGACCTCTCCGGTTGGAACATGCAGGCCAACGCGAACCGCTCTGCGCCCACGCTCACCAACATGCTCTACGGCGACTCTTCCGGCTACGACAACGAACTCGACACGCTCAGGCTCGGCCCCAACGTGGTCCTCGCGGGCACCGGCCTGTCCTCCAACTCCAATCGAGAGAACGCCGACGGCGTGTGGTACCTGCCCAGCTATACCTGGTTCGGCACCAGCGGCAACCTGATGGAGCGTTACGACACCGTCGGGTCGGGCCCCTCCGGCGTGCTCACCTACACCTGGACGAGCGACTTCACCGGCGGGCGCTTCGGCAACGCCAACACTTGGTGGAAGTACGCCAACAGCGTGCTCACCATCGGCGCCGATGGGGGAGTGGACCTGGTCGTCACCGAGACGCGTGTGGTCGATGCCGGCGGCAACGTCACGACCGCGCTGCCGTGGGAGAGCGTTATCAGCCTGAACAGCATCACGAGCGTGAACACCCAGGGCGGCGTCATCCTGCAGAATCCCTCCAACTGGTTCAGCAACTACAATTACCTGGTCACCTTCGACGGCTCTTACATGGACGTCTCTGCGGCCACCAGCCTGGCCAGCATGTTCGAGGGCGACGATCGACTGCACAACGTGAACAATGTAAACGGTTGGGACACCTCCAACATCACCTCCATGGCGAGTATGTTCAAGGACTGCACGAGTCTCGACGATAACAAGACCATGACCGCCTGGGATACCTCCGCCGTCACCGATTTCAGCTCCATGTTCAGCGGATGCACGAGTCTGGATGCGCTCGATCTGACCGGCTGGACCATGACGGCCTCCGGCGTGAATGTGACCGGCATGCTGGTCGGTTGCACGGAGATCGACGAGCTCACCCTCGACAATGCGAGCGTGCTTTACGGCACCGGACTGGACAACGCGCTCTCCGGCCGCTCCGCCAACGATGGGCGCTGGGTCGTGGGCGATGGCAGCTGGTTCGACAGTTCCACGCGCTTGGCCAATCTTTATCCGTCTGAGGGCAACTCCCGCGGCGACGGGCTTATCTACACTTGGGACGGCAGCGTCCTGGGCGGCCGCTTCGACAGCAATCCACATGCCTGGTGGACCTTCACCAAGAGCACGCGTGTGCTGGACATGGGCACCGAGAACGGCGCCCGCGAGGCAGTCGAGGAGCCCTACGACCAGCTTCCCTGGTTGAATATCCCGTTGGTCGGCACCGCCACCAGCATCACCAGTCACGGTCAGCTGGTCCTGCCCCAGGACGCCTCCTATTGGTTCGCCTCCAGCAAGATCGACCAGCGCGAGCAGCTCACCGATGCCGACCGTGCTTTCAGCGGTTACAGCAGCGGTTCCATGAACTGGTGCTACATCACCCAGCAGGACGGCGGCACGAACATCTACTTCCATGGCGGCGGCGGCAACGCCTTCATCGGCAAGTGGATGACGGTTCCCGCGGGCACCTACATTCTCTCCGCCGACTACACGACCTCCTACTATACCGAGGCTTCGTACCTCTACCTGGAGCTCAACCCCAATTCCAGCATTCCCGGAGGCAATGGAACGCACGGCTCCAGCTATGCACGTCTGTATTTCAGAACCTGCACCTCCACGCTCGCCAATGCCTACACCGTGTTCACGCTCAACAGCGACACGAGCCTCTTCTTCACGCTCTCGCTCGACGCGATCGACGACGGCGCCAGCGCCACCCTCTTCCTGAAGAACCTCACGCTTTCCAAGTTCCCGGCTTACGAGTTCGTCACCTCCTTCGACGGGGAAGGGCTCGACCTCTCCCGCGTCGAGAACCTCGAGGGCTTCTTCCAGGGCGACTTCCGCCTCGAAACCGTCAAGGGCACGAGCGCCTGGGACGTCTCCAGCGTGGCGAACTACTCCAGCATGTTCGAGGATTGCACCTCGCTCTCCGACTTGTCGAAGATTACGGCCTGGGGCACCAGGACCGCGGCCGCAACGGATATGAGCCGCATGTTCGCGGGCGCTACGAGCCTGCAGACCAACGGGGGGATCGCCAGTTGGAACACCGCCAACGTGACGAGCTTCGCGGGCATGTTCGACGGCGACACGTCCCTCGAAACCCTCGACCTCTCCATGTGGAACATGAAAGCCGCCACGGGCGCCTCCGCTCTGAGCGATTTCGTGGCCGGTTGCACCGCGCTCTCCACCATCACGGCCAGCGGCACCACGGTGCTGGCCGGCAGCGGCCTCGACGACACGCTCGAGGGCCGTGCGCGCACCGACGGCATGTGGGAGCTCCAGGACGGCCTGTGGTTCGATTGCTCCGAGGCGCTCTCCGATCGCTACCCGGCCCTCGGCTCGCCCTTCGCCGCCGTTATGACCTACGTCTGGATGGGCGGCGTGCTCGGCGGGCGCTTCGTGCCCAACGGCGATACCTGGTGGAAGGTCACCGACGAAGACGCCGACGGCGTCCTGGAGACGCTTACCATCGGCTCCGATTCCGCGAGCGCCGCCGCCGTGCAAGTGGCAGCCGCCGATCTGCCGTGGATTCCCGCCCTCTACGTCGACTCCACATCCGGCCTGACGACCGACGAGAGGAACGCCGCCGCGAAGGCGCGTATAACCGCCGTGGCCACCCAGGGCGGCATAGTGGTGCAGACCCCGGCGCATTGGTTCGAGGATTACACCGAGCTTCTTTCCTTCGACGGCACGAACATGAACGTCACGGGGGCCACCAGCATGCAGGCCATGTTCGCGGGCGACGACAAGCTCGCGACGCTTACGGGCACGCGCGGCTGGAACACCTCCGCGGTGCAGGACTTCTCCTCTGTCTTCCGGGGGGACTCCTCGCTCACGCAGGCCTCCTTCAACTTGCTCGACGGCTGGAAGGTCGACTCCGCCACCACGATGGCGCACATGTTCGAGGGCTGCCCGGGCCTCACCGACCTCACCCCGCTTGCCGGCACCAGCAACACGGGCTGGGTCACTACGCATGTGACGGATTTCAGCTACATGTTCGCCGACTGCACGGGCATCACCACGCAGGCGCCCATCTCCACTTGGAATACCAGCGCCGCTACCACCATGGATCATATGTTCTACGGCTGCACCGGCCTGCAGACCATCGACCTGTCGCTCTGGAAGATGCTCAACGTCGACGTGACGGGCATGTTCGGCGTGCGAGGCGCGGTGGGGGGCAGCGAAGCGCAGCAGAGCGCCCTTCGCACCATCATCACGGGTTCGGAGACCAAGCTTCTCGGTTCCGGCATAGACAACGCGCTCTCCGGCCGCACCCACAACGACGGCTCGTGGCAGCGCACCACCAACACCGCGGCCTTGGGAGCCTGGTTCGACAATTCCACGAACCTGGCCTCCCTCTTCCCGGGCACGTCCGCTACGGGCATCGCCGCCACCGTCTACGAGTGGCAGACGCAGATTCGCGGCCGCTTCGCCAACCAGGATGTCTGGTGGGAGTACGACGTGGAGACCCATAAGCTCACCATCGGCGTGGACGGCGTCACCAACACCATCCAGGAAGAGGCCAGCGGCCTGCCCTGGCTGGCGCTCGCCCCGCCCGACGCGCCCGAAGGCGGCACCATCAAGAACCTCATCGAGGAAGTCGTCTTCGAGAACGCGGTCTCGCTCTCGAACCCCGCCAGCTGGTTCGAGGACTACACGGCCCTCGCCTCGATAAACCTCACGGACGATACTGGCAACGCCATGGTCGACGTCTCCCGGGCCGACGCCACCACCGGCGTGAACGCTATGTTCAAGGGTGCCGTGAAGCTGGAATCCCTCGACCTCTCCGCCTGGGACCTCACCTCTCTCTCCCACAGCAACCTGCTCGCCGGCGACGTCGAGCTCAACGAGGTCGTCTTGAACACCTATTCCGTTCTCGAAGGCACGGGCTTCGACGGCATTTCCTCGCACGTCGATTACGCCGGCATTTGGAGGGGGTCGGATAACTTCAAGGGCACCAATGCGCAATTCATAGCGCGCTATCCCTCCACCGGTGCCACGACCGCCGCCTCTGGCAAGATAACCTACACCTGGACGCTCGAGAACGTCGATGGCGACAACCCCGACTTCTGGTGGCGTTTCGATAAATCCGCTGGCACGCTGTACATGGGCGTCTCCGACCAGAATAACGACGGCGTGGTCACGCGGGAGGTTTCCACTGCGGCCGACCAGCTGCCCTGGGTTCCCTCGATCGCGTATAACGCCGATGCTGTGCGTCAGATCAAGCACATCGTCGTCGTGCCCGACGCCGATACCGGCGCTACGGTGAAACCCGGCTCGCTTGCGAATTGGTTCGCCGGCTACACCGGCCTTCTTTCCTTCGACGGCACGGGCATGGACGTTTCCGCCACCACCAGCTTCCAGAACCTCTTCAACGGCGATGCCAGCCTGGCCCGGGTGGATATCGCTCCCTGGGACATGCTGAGCACGCGCACGCTCGTCCCCGCAAGCGGGGGCACCGAGGCCACCACGGGTACCCCGACGCTTACCGACATGTTCACGGGCACGGCCATAACCGAGATAACCCTGGGTACGAACTGCGTGCTCGACGGCACGGGCTTCGTCGGCATCTCGGGTCGCACCACCAGCGACGGCATGTGGCGTACCGACCCCGAGACGTCGGGCACGGCGAGCGCCGCCACCAACTTCACCGACACCTGGTTCGATACGACCGTGCATCTGACCGGCCGCTATACAGCGACTGCCAACGCTTATGGCAACTGCGTCACCTACACGTGGACCCCGGGCGCGGGCGGCCTGTTCAGCGATAACTCCGACGCCTGGTGGGCCTTCGAGCAGAGCACCGGCAAGCTCTATATCGGCAGCACCGGCTCCGCCTCCGCTTCCGTGTCCTGCGCCGCCGCCAACCTGCCCTGGCGTCAATACGCCTCGCAGATCACCGCCGTGGAATCCCATGGGAACCTGTCTCCCACCACCATGGCCGGCTGGTTCGGCGGCAGGACGGGCGTCGTTCGTTTCGGCACGCGATCCACCAACGCTTTCCTGGTGGTTCGCGCCTCGGACTGGCGAATGGTGTTCGTCAATAGCCTCGGTTTGTCCGGTTATTATTACAACTGGACCTTCATCCGCGTGGGCACGGGTTCGAATGGCGTGGGCCTCTACGCCATCTACAACGATTGCGGCGCCTGGATGCGCTACGACGGCAATAACGGCAACTCCGTCTACTCCGGTTTCGACGGCAACTGCATCTTCTATGTGCGCGACTTCGCGCGATACGATTCCACGCGCGTTTTCATCCGCCCGACGGTCGCGGATTACTGCCTCGACGCCGAAGGCGGCACCACTTCGGCGGGAACGCGCGCGCGTTGGCATCCCCGCAGCATGGATATCTGGAGCTATAATGCCTACAGCGACGGCAGCTGGCCCTCTTACGCATACGGCTGGTGCCTCGACGAGCTGGTGGAAGAGGACCTGGGCGGAGCGTCTTTGTATCCGCTGCTCCAGTCCGCCGACCTATCCGCCATCGACATCTCCAACTGCGGCAATGCCGACGGCCTGTTCATGGGATCGGCCGCCCTCGAAACGGTCGACCTCACCGGCTGGGACGTTTCGCAGTCCTCTACCACGGTCTACGACCTGTTGCGCGATTGCGATTCGCTTACGTCCATCACGGTCGATCAGAAGATGAATCTGGAGGATGCGGGCCTGCCGCACTCCGACGAGCAGGGCGCTTGGAAGGATGCGGCCGAAGGCGGCACCTGGTTCGGCACGTCGGATAACCTGGAGGTGCGCTACAACAACGTCCTCGACGGCCCCGGATCCACCCTGGGCACGAAGACCTACGTCTGGCAGACCGACATCGTCGCCGGGCGCTTCACCACCACCACGACCATCTCCGATGGCGACTGGTCCTACAACAGGGGCAATGACGGCGCCTGGTGGCGCTACTTTGCCGACGCGGCCACGCTCGAGGACGGCACGGACGTGGAGGCCGGCACGCTCGTGTTCGGGCTCGATGCCGGCGCCAGCGCGGACGTGGCGGCTTGGGGCCGCGATTACATGCCCTGGCTTGCCACCGTCACATCGGGCGCCATCCGGCATGTCACGGCCGTGGACGCCAACGGTAAGCTGCATCCGCTGCGTCTGCAGGGCTGGTTCAACAACGACTCCATGGGCGGCTACTACGACGACCTTGCCACCTTCGACGGCTCCAAGCTGCGGGTGGACGCTTCCACGACCAGCTTCCAGAGCTTGTTCTACCGGGATACGGCACTCGAGTCGGTGGACATCACCGGCTGGAACATGGCTTCCTCCGCCGCCCGCACCGACATGCTCGGCTACACCAACCCCGCGCAAGGCGGCTCGCTGGTCGAGATCTCGCTCTCCGACGGCGCCATTCTGGAGGGCACGGGCATCTCGCGCGTGGACGACCAGGCGGCTCGCTGGGTGGTCGCCTCCATCTCCCATGTGCCCGCGGCTCCTGCCCGCACGTTGGCGGTGGAGGATTACTTCGTCACCAACGGCTCTTCCGCCGCCAATGAGGATCCGGGCCTGCTGGTGCTCTATGCCGCAGGCCACGGGAGCTACGGCGACATCACCTGGCATTGGTACGAGGGCACGGTCATCACCTATGTGAAGTGCGGAACCAACCTCTCCGGCGACGTTGCCGCCAGAATCGACGAACAGCAATGGATAGATGAGAAGAGGCGCACGGTCTTCGCTCGCTTCGGCTATGAATACACCGCTCCCAACCCCGAGGATACCTCTATCGCTTGGGTGGGCTTCCAGCTGGAAGGCTACCGCCTGCGCTGGTGGAACACCGATATAACCGGGCAGAACGGCGCAACCGAGCTCAAGGCCGGGGAGACCATCGTTCCCACCGCCGCCTCCTACGGCCAATACACCACGCTCTACGCCATGTGGGCTTCGGTTCAGACCGCGCGCGTCTACCTGCAGAAGAACAACGAAGACGCCACGGGCAGCACCACCTTGGTCTCCGGCCAGGGCGTGCAGGCCGGCGACGATTTGAGCCTGGCGGACTACTTCGACACCACCTTCACCGCCACGGGCTACAAGATCGTGGAGTTCAACTCCCGCGCCGACGGCACCGGTTACTCCTACACGGCCAGCGACCTCTACCGTCTGCAGTGGGAGGACATCTACGTGGGCGGCGTGCTCATGATCGACGTCACGCAGGCGGAGACCGAAGGCACCGATGGCAAGATCACCAAGATAGCCAACCAATACCTCTACGCTATCTGGGCGCCCAAGGAGAACTTCGTCCTGCATTACTACGACCTCGGCGAGGAAGACGTTTCCTCGTCCTTGGGCTACAGGCTTGTCACCACCACGCCCGCCATCGCCGACAAGACCGGCATCAAGTGGAGCGACACCGGCTTGGCTCCCGGCATTATCCCGGTGAAGGACGGCTTTACCTTCCTCGGCTGGCAGTACTACAAAGACGGCACCTGGCACGACCTGGATTGCGAAGTGGATGAGATCAACGGGGGACTGCGAAACACCACCTACGGGGATCTGGCCTCCTCCGACGACAACACGGTAGCGGCCTTCCTGGTGGCCAAGTGGGAGTCGGGCAGCGTGACCATCTCCTATCGGCTCGACATTACCAGCCCGGTGGTGGCCACGCTCGTGGACCTCACCAACATCGCCTACGTGCGCACATCCGGCGAGACCACCGACACGGACGGCGATAACGACGACACGACCGCCTCCGAGCTCGTGGCCGCCCGCGATGGCACGCCGCGCGGCGCCATCGTCAACTTCATCAACAGCGGCTACCGCGTCTACCGCTGGACCAACAATATCGACAGCCAGGAATTCACCCGCAGCGTGCTCAGCGCCGAGGACATCCGCTCGGTGGCCTGGACGGGCACCTCCTGGCGCTCGGTGGTCTTCACCGCGCACCTTGTGCCCAAGTCCTACACCGTGCGCTACGACGCCAACGTCGTGGGCGAGGATTGCGGGTCGATCGCCGACGCCGACGGCACCTTCGGCGCACCGTTCCAGATCGCCGACGGCGGCACGCTCGACGGCATTTACCGTCCCGGCTACCGCTTCGCCGGCTGGAACACGCTTTCCACTCCCACCACGGAGGCTCCGGGCACCGCCTACGCCTCGGGCGCCATCGTCAACGACCTCGTTCCCAACGACACCGGGTTCGTCATCCTCTACGCGCAGTGGGAGGAGCTCACCACCACTTTCACTTTCACGGTGCGGGCCAACGGCACGCTCCTGAATGGCGCGGACGGCGTGAACAAGGGCACCACGTTCGAGGTCACTATCAAGCGCATCACCGGTACCGCTCCCACCGTCTCCGCCCTGGGCAACACCGGTTACCGCTTCCTCGAGTGGATCGACGCCGCCACCGGCGAGGCCATCGCGGGGGCTGCGGCCACCTTCACCCCGACTAAGCAAGCCGCCGAGCTCTGGGGCGCGGCCTATTCCTACATCGCCGTCT
>CAJOOG010000044.1 GCA_905236045.1 uncultured Denitrobacterium sp. | reverse complement strand
GGACGCAGCCTAGCGGTTGGCATACGGGCCCTCCCGCGTGGAGAGGAGCTCGCAAGCCGCCCGCCAGCCCGGAATGGTCGCATCGAGGGCTTCCTTCTTCCCCTCTTCCGGCAGTCGGGACACCCCCTCCAGACAACGCCAGATCGAATACGCCAGGCAGTCGGGCGGGTATCCCACGATATCATCGGAGAGCCAGAGCGCACCGCCTCTCAGCTGCGCCATCCTGTCCCCCATCTCGCGCATGCGCACCGCGGGCGCTTTGCGTTCGGGAATCAGCCGAGCGGCGAACTGGACCGTCAGCGATTTGGCGTTCTGAAGGATGACCGAACGGGCGTAGGAGAGAAACGCGGTGCGGGCCTGATCGTAGGAGCGCTCGTTGACGATGTAGAGGGTCAGCAGGCTCAAATCGGTATCCACCTGGACCTTGGACGTCGAACGGCCGCGGGCTTCCACCTTCCCCACGCGCCGCGTCGCGAGCGGGACCACATCGAGCATGAAAGGCCGCCCCATGATGTAGGCGACATCCCCGGTTTGGAAGCGACAGCGCACCGAGCGGCCCTTCACGAAGCGCTTGCGCATCTTCTGCTGCAGCTCTTCGGCCTGGACGCGGTGGGCGGCGAAGAAATCGACGATCTGCTGGGGCTGGGCATCGAGCGGGGCCACGAGGTAGATCTGCCCGTCGGGCGGGCGCAAGGCCAAGAACAGCTCGTGCGCCGAGATGCGCTCGATGGGGATCTTCACGTCGCCATACTCTATCTGCTCGCCCATCGGCTTCCTTCCTCTTCGCCGCGAATGCGCCCGCCCGCCCCCCCGCAAAAGACGCGGGCGGCGGGGTTTCGCCGCGCGGGCCGCGTCTCATCGCGCCCCGTGCCGGATCGCGGCGGAGCGCATCCCGCGCGGGCCGGACTCTGTCTGACGCATCCCGCATCAGGTGCGTTGACGACATTTTACGCGCCTTGCGCGGGCGGCGCGAGGAAAGACGGCTATCATGTCCGTCAACGAGATTCAGAACGCGGCGCGAGGAGGCGCTAACACCGAGGAAGGAACAGGCTATGGCGAACAAGATCCTGGTAGTGGTGGACATGCAGAACGATTTCATCGACGGCGCGCTGGGCACCGAAGAGGCCCGGGGCATAGTGAAGGCGGCGACCGAGGAGGCGCGCGATTTCGAAGGCGAGGTCGTGTTCACCCTGGATACTCACCCGAAAAACTACCTGCAAACGCAAGAGGGGCGCAACCTGCCCGTAGAGCACTGCATCCGCGGCACTCGGGGTTGGCAGCTGGCGCCCTCGCTCCTCAAGGTCCAGCAGGAAAGGCACGCCCGCGTGTTCGAGAAGCCCGCATTCGGATCGACCGATTTGGCGGACTGGCTCGTGCAGCGGGACCGCGAGCGAGGAATCGACGAAGTCGAATTCATAGGGCTGTGCACCGATATCTGCGTGGTGAGCAACGCCCTGCTCGCGAAAGCCGTCCTGCCCGAAGTGCTCATCACGGTAAAGGCCGGCTGCTGCGCCGGCGTGAGTCCGGCCGCCCACGAAGCAGCGCTGGCCACCATGCGAAGCTGCCAGGTCCAGGTGCTCTAGCAACAACCCTTCCAACGTTCCCGACGCGGGTGTCATGCGGCCCGTGCGTCACCCGCCAGCCCGCACGCGCGGCCGCCAGACGCGCAACCACGCTCGCACGCCGAGGGCGGATTGCCCCTCCGAGGGGTTCGGCTGCAGGTGTATCATCGGCTTGATTTGTTTCAACCGGATTCAGGAGGCTGCCATGCCGAGCAAGAAACCCAAGGTCGCCGTGTTCTTCGCAGAGGGATTCGAGGAGATAGAGGGCGTGGTTCCCGCAGACTTGCTGCGCCGCGCCGGCGTCGACGTGCGCGTCTGCTCCATCACCGACAGCCGACGCGTCGTCGGTTCCCACGGCATCGAGTTCAAAGTCGATTGGACGTGGAAGAAGTTCAAGAAGAACGCCGGGGGCTTCGATGCCCTGGTTCTGCCGGGCGGAAGCGCGGGAACCGAGAACCTGGGTGCCTTCAAGCCGCTGCGCAAGGCGCTGAGGAGGCACTTCGCCGCCGGCAAGCTGGTGGCGGCCATCTGCGCGGCCCCCATGGTCCTGGGCGATGCGGGCCTGCTGGAAGAGCGTCGCTACGCGTGCTTCCCGGGATGCCAAAGCGACGACTTCGGCGGGCAGTACCAGCCGGATGCAGCTGTAGTGGCGGACGGCAACGTAATTACCGGCCGCGCCGCCGGAGCCGCCATGGAGTTCGGCCGCGCCCTGGTGCGCCAGCTCGCGCCCGCTGCAGCCGAAGAAGTAGACGAAGGCGTGCAGTACGGCATCCGCGGGCTCGCCTAGCGCTCGCATGCCCCACGCGGCACGCGAGCGGGCCTGGTAGCAGCCCTCGTGCCGGGCAAGCGCCCGCACGAGCATCCGCAAGCGGCCCTCTCGTCCTGATCGGGTTGCCCGCACGCGGGCCGCGGGGCGCGGACGTTACTGCAGCGCGCTCATGTCGAGAGTCTGCGCCACTCCGCCCACGAACGTCACCGTCGCATTCGTCGCGGGATCTTGACCGGTCCAAACGTAGGTCCGAGACTCCACGTCGTCCATCTTGCTCTCCTGCATCAGCAGCCCGTCGCCGCCGAACGCAGATGAGACTTGGTCGTAGGTCATCCCCTGATGCAGCGTGTTGAAGGCTTTCTCGTCGGCGACGCCCGCCGATGTGCTCAGGCTGCCGGCGCGCGTCTTGCTCACCGCCGCATCGTCCACGAACGCGACCGTGCAGCTCTCGGCCCCGGAAAGCGACCAATCGTAGGTGGTCTTGCCCTCTTGCGAGCTCTCGCCCACCTGCCGACCTTCGCCGCCGAGCTGGTCGGCGACCGTCTGATAGCTGGAACCCAGCGCGATGTCGTCGAACTGCGTCTGCCGAGCTTGCGCCTCGTTGGCGCCTATGACCTTCTCCGCCGCCGTCTGCGACGAAGAGCTGCTGGAAGCCTCGGATTCGGATGCCTCGGAGCTGCTCGAAGAAGCGGAGTCCCCGCAACCGGCAAGCCCCAGCGAAGAGAGCGCCAGCGTCCCGCAGAGCGCAAAAGCGGAGAGGCGTTTCATGTTCATGACGTAATCCTTTCGATGCGGAAAAGGGGAAAGAGCGCGAGCGCGGGTTGCGAAATGCACGAAGCATTCTACAACCCGCGCCGGTTCGAGGAAAGCCGCAGCCCGCCCGGGCCGCGGCCGAAATCGAAGGCCGACGGCGGTTCCCCGCCGCCGGCCCATGAGGCCGGCCTCTTAGTACTTGGCCAGCGTCACTTTCTTGCCCACCGTCTTCTTCACGAAGATCTTCTTGTAGGCGCTCAACTGCTTCTTGGCCACCTTCACTTTCGTTATCTTGGAGCCCTTCAGGCAGTTCTTCACCGCCGACGCCTTCTTCAACTTGGCGGACTTCACTACCAGTGTCTTGGCGTTCGTGCACTTGGCGAAGGCGCTGCCCTTCACCTTCTGGACCTTCGTGCCCAGCGTAATCGTCTTCACGTATTTCAGGTACGACGCATTGCCCGTCTTGGCCGCTACGGCCTTCTTCACAGACGCGGCGGAGACGGTCTTGGTGTTGAGCGTCAGGTTCTTCACGGCGTTGCGCTTGGCCTTCTCGGCCTCGGCCTTGGCCGCAGCCTCCTTGGCCTTCAGCTCGGCTTCCGCCTTGGCCGCAGCCTCCTTGTCGGCGGCTTCCTTGGCCTTGGCCTCGGCAAGCGCCAGCTCGCCGGCCTGCAGGCTCTCCAAGCTGGCGGCCGTCACGAGCGCCTTGGAATCCTTGCCCAAGGCGTCGTAGGCGGCACGGGCCGCAGCGATTTCCTCCTCGCTCGAAGAGGTGGTCACCGCATCCATCAGGATGGTGGCATAGGCGGCACCGGCCTCGGAGAGAATCTCTTTGGCCTCGTCGGAGACCTTCGCCTTATCCTCGTCGCCAAGGCCCGCGTAAGCAGCCTGGACGGCCGCGATGGCATCGCCGTCGGAGGCGGTCACTTTCTCCGCCGCGGGCAGATGAGTCATCGCCTGCTGAACCTCCTTGGCCGCAGACGCCCTGCAGGCCGCCGTTATATCATCGGCGTTCAGCGTAATGGAGGCGCTCATCCAAGTGTTGTGCGGCTCCGCCACGAAGATCTTCATGGGCACGGCCCCGGCAAGCTGGGCCTGCGTAAGGGAGATGCGGAAGACGCCATCGCCCAAATCCACGCCGGCCGTGTCGTCGGCCGTGTCGTCGGCCGCGTCTTTGGCCAAGCTCATGGCCGTCACGACCTGAGGTGCGCTGGTAGAGAGGTCGACCAGCCAAGTGTCCCCCACCTTGCGCAACTGCGCCTTGTCGTTCAGATAGGCAGCGCCATGGCCGCCATCGACAGTCCAGGCCACGGAAACCTCCGTCGCCACAGCCGTGGCAGCGGCCAGATCATCGGCGTCAAGCACCAGGTCGGCGGAGTGGGTCATCTGACCATATCGGCCCGCCGTGTAGGTGAAGGCCACCGTCATCGGCTTGCTCAGGGCAGCCTCGGAGACGGAAATGCGCCACGTGTCGTCATCGACCTTCGTGGCGTCGGCGCCGTTGTAGGCCACGTTATCCATAAGCTGTGCGCCGGACTCCGTGAAGTCGATGTCGATGGTATAGCCACCGGAGGCAAGCTCCCGGACGCGCACATTGCTCTCGACCATACTGCCGACCATCGAGCTCTCTTCGTCATTGGTACCGTAGGTGCCCTCCTTGAACCAGCTGCCGGCAACGCTTTGCAGCTCGCCGCTGGCCAAGAGGGCCTCCTGCGCCCCGGCCAGGGCATCGCATGCCCCGGCCAGTTCGCTGTTGGTGGCGTTGTCTCTGTCCGCCACGGCCTGCGCATCGGCGATGGCCGCCGTGAAGGTCGCCACGGCATCATCGGCGTAGGCCGACGTGTCCAGGCTCGATGCGCTCTCGATAAGGGAAAGCAGCAGCGCGTTGGATTCCTGCGCCGTCGCGTCCATCGCACGCACGACGCCGGCCGCTTCCACCCTCAGCATGGTCGCGTCGCGCACTTCGGCGGTAAGGGTGTAACCCGTACGCATCGGATACCACTCGTAAGTGCGTTCGGCGTTCCAGTCGCGCATGATCAGTTGGCTGCCGTCGGGCGCCGTCTCGATGAAACGGTATTCCTTGTCTCCGGCCACGCCGCCCGAGCGATCCACGTAGACTTTCGCCGATTTTCCGGCGGTCACGACGCCGCCCGCGACCACGTTGGATGCCGTATCGCTCGCAGCGGCAAGCTCCATGCGGTTGGCGGAGTTGCCGGAATTGCCGGCGGCCACATCGGCGATCATCTGATTCACGGCCGCCTGATCGAACGCCACATCGGCGGATTGCGTCATGGTGTAGGAGCCGGTATTCAGCTTAAATCCGATGGCCTGGCGTGTCCCTATCTGCTCGGCGGTCATCGTCGCAAAGAAGTTGCCGCCATCGCGCTCCATATCGACCCCACCGAAGCTCATGCTCTTGATCATGCTCGCATACACGGAGCTCGGGGAGAAGGTCACCTTGTAATTGCCCGCGCCCGCATAGGACATGTACACATCGGAGCCCAGATAGAAGCCGACGGACGATTCCTCGTCGGTGCCGGTCTTATACCAAGACGCCCCAATCGTGTAGGTCTTCACCTGTTCGTCCCCATCGCCTTCGTCGCTGCCCTCCGGATCGCCGACGACGAGCGTGCCGTCGAGGTCCTGGTAGTCGCGTATGTGGCTCTCCGAGATATTGGAGGCCTTCAGCGCCTTTTTCACCGCCTCCTCGCCATCGGTGCCGGAGGGCACGTAAACGTAGAAATTGGAGATATCGGACGCGCTCGGCGATTCCAGACTAACATCCTGCGCCGTCGCGGGAATGACCGTGATGTTGGGCGTAGCCTCCCATTCGAAGCTGATGGAGGTCATGCCCGGACCGAAGTAGGCGGTGTCCGACCCTTCTTTGCCGGTGAAGTCCATGCCGTCGCAGAACGCGCCCTCCTGGCCGCCGCGCACGATAATGTGCGCGGGATAATCGCCCATGAAGGCGTTGTCCTCGATTTTCTTGATCTTCGTGCCGAAGTCGACCGTATTCAGGCTCGTCGTGCTGTAGAAGCCGTCGACGTACTCCAAACTGTCGGGGAAGGCGATGTCGGAGAGATTGCTGCAGCCGTTGAACGAGCCCACGCACAGCTTCAGCAGGCCCTCGGGCAGCGTCACCTTGCGAAGCGACGTGTTGCCGCGGAAAGCCTGGGCGTCGATGACGACGGTGCCCTCTTCGACCTCGTATTCGCTGAAGGTGTTGGACGGCAGGCTCAAGAACAGGTGCTTGCCGGGATACTCCGCATCGGTAGTATCGGTCATGGTGCCGTAGAGCACGTTGTTCTCGGCGTGGTAGACCGGGTTATCCTCGGAGACGGTTATCTCGGAGAGGTTCCAGTCGCCGGTGAATGCGCCCGAAAGCGAGCCCGTCATGCCGGCGCCGATGTGCACCTTCTGCAAGGCGGGCATGTTGATCATGCCCATGCCGACGATTGTCTTCAGCGAATCGGGGAAGATGAACTCCTTGATGGCCGAGCACTCGGTGAAGGCGCCCTCGTAGATGGTGGTCAGGCGGTTCAGGTCGGTGCGCATATTCAAGTCGTTCAGGCTCTGGTTGTTGTAGAACGCGTAGCCGCCCACCGTCTTCGTGCCGCCCAAGTCCACCTTGGTAATACGCCAGCAGCCGTGGAAGGCCCCGGCGCCTATGGTCTCGAAGCCGTCGGGAAGGATAACCTCGGTCAAGGAGCCGCTGCTCGTGAAAGCATTTTTGCCGATGGAGCGCAGGGCGTCATCGAATGCAACGTTCTTCAGCTTGGTGGAGTAGAAAGCGTAATCGCAGATGGCGTCCACGGTCGCGGGCACCGTGTAGGCCACGTCGGCCTTCATAGCGCCCTCGTTGACGGTGATCATGCGCGTGGCATCCTTGTTGAAAAGCGCGCCGTCGATGGCGCTGTAGTTGGCGCAATCTTCGGGCACGACATATTCCTTGGCGCTGTAGCATGCCGGGAAGGCGACCTCTAGATCGCCATCGGGGATGTTGCATCCGATGTTGAACGTCTCGCACTGGGACATGCCCTCGAAGGCGCCGTAGCCCACGCTGGTAACGCTATCGGGGATGGTGAATTCCTTCACGCCCGTGCAGCCGGCGAATCCGCTTTGGCCGATCGTCTGCAGCGTATCGTTCAGGACGATCTTGGAGGCGGTGCAGTAGCTGAATCCGCCGCGGCCGATGGTGCGCAGCGTATCGGGCATGATCAGCTCGGAGGCCGAGATGCCGGAAAGGCCGTATTCTCCGACCTCGACAAGCGAGGAAGGCAACCCGGTCGGCAGCTCTCCATCGGCATCCTTCCCTTCCGCCGTGCCCACCAGCTTGATATCGCCGACGCTGTTGCCGGAGAAAGCCCTATCGCCGATATAGCTCACATGGTCGGAGATGGTCACATCGTAAAGGGAGCTGTAATAGAAGGTGTCGGCGGGAATCGTATGCAGGCTCTCGGGCATGACGATCTTGCCGGCGGCAGAGGTCATGAAGGTGCCCGTGCCGATCTTCTTCAGGCCCTCGGGCAGGGTGATCTCCTGCAGGCTCAGGGTGTAGTAGAAGACCTCGTCGCCCATCTCCTTCAGGTTGCTGCCCTCTTCGAAGTAGACGTGGGCGAGGTTGCCCATCTGGGTGAAGGCCTGGTACTCGATTTTCTCGACGCTCCGGGGGATGTTCACTATCTGAACGCTCAGGCCGGCGAGCGCCTGCGGGCCGATGACCTTCACGTTGTCGGGGATGGAGATCTCGGACTTGTGCCCCTGGTAGTACAGCAGGCGCGGACCTTCCGCGTAGTCCTCGTCGATAACGAAGTCGTCGTAGTCATCGACGCGCACCTTAATGTCCATCTGCGCCGTGTAGGTCTGTCCGTTATGGGACACTGAAGCGCTGAGCACAGCGTTGCCGGTGCTCTTGCCCGCCTTTAGCGTCGCGGTGGTGCCGGTGGGGTTGTCCTCGATGCTTACGAAATCCTCGTTGTCGAGCTCCCACGAAATCTCATCGTTGGCAAAGGCCGGCGCGACGACTGCCTTCACGGTGAATTCCTCGTCGTAGGATGCCGTCACCTCGGGCGACACCATGGCGATGCCGACATCTTCGGGCACGTCGGTCACCTGTACGGAAATCGTGGCAGTAAGATTGGAATCATAGGCGGATGTCGCCGTGATGGTGGTGTCTCCATTGGCAACCGCATGGACCACGCCGGTGCCGCTCACCGTGGCGATGGTGGAGTCGGCGGAGGACCACTCCACATCGATCTCGGTCGCATTTTCGGGTTCGAAGCTGGCCGTGGCCGTGGCCTGCTGACCCGCGTAGAGCGTTATCTCCTCCGGAGAGGCGGAGATGGCCGTCGGCGGGACGGGGATAATGGCCGTGTTCACGGGTTCCGATCCGTTCAGACCGTAGTCGTAGCAGTAAAGCGAGACCACGTTCGGCATGCTGATGTTCTCGACATCCGCCGCCGCGGACTCCCACTGCTCTTTGAGATCCGCCACCGAAACCTCGAACTCCCAGGTATGGGACCCGTCTTCGTTGGTGGTGTATTCCTCGCCGACGCGTTCGGCGTTGGTCACGCTGCCGTCGCCGTTCTCGTCGTCGACGAGCTTGCGATAGAAGAAACCGCCGTTCGCGTTGTCGTAGAACTGCACAGCGGCCAGCCAGGTATCGTCCGTTACCTTGAAGTGCATCACGCGCTCGTCGCCGTCCCCTGAGTAGGTGATGTCGGAGACCGTCGGCTTGGCGGTGTCGTAGGAGAACTGAACCGCCTTGCCTGTTTGCGTGCCGCCGTTGCCCCCGGCGGTCGTCGCCGTCTGGTTGAGCGTGTAGATGCCGTCGGGGAGTCGGCGGCCGTCTTCGTTGGTGCCGTCGAAGGACGGATACGGGCTCATCAACTGCTCGGGGTAGATGACGGCGCCGTAGCTGCTGAGGTAATAGCTCTTGGACACCCATTCTTTGTTATAGGTCTTCACCGTCGTGCCCGCGGCGTTCTTGTATTCGTAGGCAAGATTCTTCAGGTTGCGCAGGACACCGGTCATCGGAACGAGGCTGTAGGGCGAAGAGGAGTAGGATGTGTTGGACACGACGTACTTCTTCGTATCCACGTAGTCGGTGTAATCCGATACATAGGAAGCGGTGCTGTCGAAGGGGTTTATGCCCAAGGGCGCGCCCGTGTTCCCGCTGACGACCAACGAGCCCAGCATATGGGCCGAATTATCGGTATCGTAGTAGCCGGCATCGAAGACCGGCACCGCATCCCAGTCGCCATAGAAGCCCAGGAAGGGAAGCGAGAGGTCCACGGCACCCTCAGAGTCGCCCGTAAGCTTCGCGAAGCCCTCCACGAACGTGCCGTTGGGGGTGTTCTCCTGGGCCCATTCGGTAAATGCGCTCTCGCACGTGATGGTGATGGTGTATTCGGCCTCGGAGTTCGCCCCGACGGAAACCTTGCCGCTCGTAGAGTCGTAGGCGGCACCGCCAAAGGCAACGGTAATGCCCTGGCCGGTCCAGTCCCGGCTGTCCTGTAGGAACAGCCCATCTTCCACTTGGTCGGAGATCGCATGCGCGTCGGGCGTGTAGCTGGCGGGCGCGTCGGAGAGGTTGTGGAGCTTCACGGTGAAGGTCCATTCCCCGTTTTCGCTCTCGCCGAGTTCGGCCTTGGCGCGGTTGCCATTTTCGGGAGCCGCATCCCCCTCGACCGTCAGGTAGACGGGCGTGGAAGTGGCTGCCTGAACGTCGGCGATACCGGCGCCCTGCTCGCGCACGGAATAGTAGCTGGCATCGTCTCCCGGCTCGTCCATGGGCTTGGCCGTGCTCATCAAGAGCAGCGTGACCAGGTCGCGCTTTTCGTTGGTGCTAACGTTGCTGAACTTGGAATCCTCAGAGAGGTATTGCGTCATCTGCGCGGTGATGCCCGCCATCTGAGGCGTCGCCATCGAGGTGCCGGACATGTAGCCGTAAGAGGTGGAACTGCCCGAGTAGGCGCTGTAGACGTTGCCGCCGGGGGCGGAGATTTCGGGCTTTATCTCCATCTCGGGCGTGGTGCCCCAGCTGGAAAAGGCGCTCATGGTGTAATTGCCGAAGGACGCGTCCGGAGACACGGCATTCTTGTCGGTGGTGATGGTGGCGACGCCTTGTTCCATGGCGCTCGCCATCTTGCCGCCGTCCTCCAGGCTGATGCCGACGACCGGCACCGAGAGGCCCTTGCTCAATCCGAAGTTAGTGGTGATCTCGGAGACGTTGTTGTAGATGATGATGGCGGCGGGCTTCATCTCCAGGAAGTTCTCCGCCTTGGCCTGGAAGGTGAGCGCCGAGCCGTCGGAGCTGCCGCGCTGCACGAGCACGATCTTGCCCGTAAGCGAGCCGTCGTAGGCTAAGGAGACGACGAAGGCGTCCTCGGCGGAGCCATAGCCGCCATCGACCAGCTCGTAGGTGCCGTCGGCCAGATCGGCGAACTGGGCGGTAGTGGAGCCGTCCTTGGCCGTGAGCTGCTGGTACTCGATGGCTTCCTCGTCGAAGAAGAAGCAGGCGCCGCCCTTGGCGCTGTTCACGCTGGCCACGGCCACCGCCGATAGGTCGGCCGCCGGAGAGGAGATGATTTCCGCATCGGGGTCGGTCGCGTAGGGCAGGCTCGAGCCGGATTTGTTGCCATAGGCCGAGTTGTACGCATTGCCCGCGGCGATGTTGCTGACGATGCCCCTGTTCTCGAGCGCCTGGACGGCATCGCCGAACGTGCCCGAAGCACGTTCGCTAAAGCCGTTATCGCTGCCGATGGACATGTTCATCGAGTCGATGCCGTGTCCGCCCGCCTCTTCCGCTGCAACGTCCAGGGCGGCCATGTCGTCCATGGCGCGCAGCAGGTTGGAGTTCGAGATGGAGCCCTGCAAATCGTCGCAGACTTTGAACATCATGATCTGCGCATCGGGGGCCGTGCCCTCGACATCCCCGCTGTTGGCCGAAGCGATGCCCGCAACATGCGTGCCATGCGAGAGGTCCGTGAAGGTCCCCGGCGTCACCTCGTCGTCGTTGTCGGCGTAGTCGTAGGTGAAGACGATCTTCTCGCTGACGTATTTGCCGTTGGCGCCGCCGTTGGCAAGACCCGCCTTGGCCGCATCGATTTGCTCCTGCGTGAACGCGACGGCTTCATCGTCAAGGTCGCCTTGGAAGGCCTCGTGGTCGGTCTGCAAGCCGGAGTCGATGATGGCGATGACTTGCCCCTCGCCACGCCATTCCACCTTATCGGCGCCCGTCATCCCGAGTGTGGAAGCATTGAGGGGCGCGTCGTCCTGGGTGCCTTGGTCGGTGGGCAGGGAATAGACCTCGTCAACGTAGGCGCGTTTCACGCCATCCAGGTTCTGAATCTCCTCGACGATGCCCTGCGGCGCCTTCACGGCGAAGCCGTCGATAACGTTGCGGTACTCGGCCACCGTCTCAATGCGGGCGGACTCGACGTCGTTGCCGTCGGCGTCGAGCAGCTGCAATCCGTCTTCGACTTTGTCGTCGACCAGGTCTTGGATCTGATCGCGCACGGCCTCGTGGGTGTCGACCTCGTTCGCGCTGACACCGCCGAACAGCCACTGCAGCGGATCGGGAGCGCTCTGGGCGCTCAGGGCGCTGGAGGCATTGTCCTCGAGTTGCACCACGATCGTGGCAAGCTCGCCCGCATCGGCGCCATCCGCATCTTCGGCATCGGCGCCGCTCGCATCGACCGTCTTGAAGGGGCCGGTCGCCAGGCTGGGCTCGTTGCCGCCCAGGGGCGTCAACTGCTGCTCGAGCGTGGGTTCCGCGCTTTGAACCGCCTCGTCTGCATCCTCGGCCATAGCGCGGCCGGTGCTCGAGGCGACGCCCCATGCCGCCAACGACGTGGCGAGCATGGCGGCAACGGCTCCGCGTGCGAACATCGCGCGAAAACGCCCGCGGGCCCTGTTCTCCCTGACTTGCATAGCCTTCCTCTCTATTGTGTCCCCAATGTCATAAAACGCCTGTTGAAACGTGCCCCGGGCAGACTTCGACCCGGCGTTTGCCCGACGGAGCCCCGCCGTAGCCTTTCGGGGACGGCGGGACTCGCTTTCGGGCGATCGTGTGGGCGGTCGCGACTAGCTGGACGCGACGGAAACCTTCTTGCCCACGGTTTTCTTGACGAAGACCTTCTTGTAGGCCTTCAGCTTGCTCTTGGGCACCTTCACCCGGGTGACCTTCGAGTTCTTCAAGGCGCCCTTCACCGCGGAGGCTTTGGCCAGCTTCGCGCCCTTGATGGTGATCGTCTTGCACTTCGTGCAGCCCTTGAACGCGTTGGCGCTGATCTTGGTGGCTTTCGCCCCGATAACGATGTTCGTCACGTACTTGGGATCGCCGCCCGCCTTCTCGATGGCCTTGGCCACCGTGGTGGCGTTGACGGTCTTGACGTTGATGACGACCGTCGTGACCTTCTGCTTCTTGAGCGTGCTGACGTTGCTCTGCAGAGACGTGTTGGCTTTCTGCAGCGCGGCGATCTGGGCCTCCAGCTTGCTCATCTGCTCGGTGGCCGGCGCGAGCACCGCGGCGTCGTGCGCGGTCTGCAGGGCCTGCACCGTCTCGGCGGGCACGAGCGCCTTCTGCTCCCAGGAGAGGTTGTTGAAGGCTTCCCAGGCGGCCTCGACCTGATCCATATTGTCCACCGTGACGATGGCGGGCAGGTTCTCGATCGCATCCTCGACGGAGACGGAGGCGGCATAGTCCGGCAGGACCATATCGGCCTGCTGCCAGCCCGAATGATACGGCGGCACGTCGATGTACATGCCCGTGTTCGCGCCCCCGACCAGTTGCTCGTGGGTGAGCGTGAGGGCAAAGACGCCCTCGCCGAGGGAGACGGCCTGAAGGCCGCTGTCGCCTTCGCCGATGCACATCTTGGTAAGCATAGAGGAGGCAGAGGCGGTTGCGGTCAGCTCGACGGTGTAGGTGTCGTCGCCGTTATCGACGAGCAGCGCCGTGGAGTCGAAGGAAGCGCCTGCATGACTATTCTCCTCCTCGGCGGTGCCATAGGTGCCCGCCTTGTAGAAGGCGACTTTGGCCTGGACAGCATCGGCGCTGTCCTCGAACGCCTCGACGGCCTCGGAGAGCACAGCGAGCGCATTGGCGCTCGCGGCGATATCGGGACCTGCCTCGGCATCGGTATAGAGGGCCTCGGCATAGAGGGCCTCGGCGGCGGCGATGGCCAGCTGCAGATTCACGAAAGCCGTCTTGCTCTTACCGCCCTGCTCGATAGCCTCGGCGCTCTCGATGCCCTCGGAGAGGGCCTCAATCGCACTCATCTGCTCATTGCTGCCAACGGTGAAGTACTTGTACTGGTCATTGCCCGTGAAGTTGCCGCCATCCTTGGCTTTAAGGACCGCGCGGGCCCGACCAGCTTGGTCATTGCCGGTGAAGGTAACCTCGTAGTCGACATCCTTCACCAGGTGGTAGACGACTGTTTCGGCGTCATCGTCGACCGCGTCATCGTCGACTGCCTCTTCCCCACTTGCGCTATCGCCATCTGCGGCATTGTCACTCGCGTCATCGTCGTCATCGTCGTCATCGTCGTCCAACCAGCTCCAGTAATCGTCGTCATCGTCGTCATCGTCGTCGTCTTCCTCGACCGCACCGACCTTCGAAGTCAGCGTCACATCGAGTTCGGGATCGACGCCGATGGCCTGCACGGGAATGTCGGCAATTTCGATTTTGGAGAAGTCCGCCTTGGCGATGCTGAAATCAATCGTCTTAGTGCCGTAGAAGCCCCCGGATTCGAGCCCGGTGAGCACCATCTTGTAACTGCCGGCACCGACGATGTCCTCAGCTGCGATTTGGTTGCCATTGGCATCCTGGTAGGAGACCGTATAAGCAACGCCCTCGGCATCCCTCAAGCCATAACTGCAAATGCTGTATTTCGGGAGAAGATCGATATAGGCTATCCCCCAGTCTGCAGGAGTGATGGCTTGAATCGCGCCGTTGAAGGTCAGCGACGGGTCGCTGCGAAAAACCGCCGTGGCGATATTCGCAGCGGGGACAATGGAGAAGTGCAGCTCTTTACTGCCCTCGCAGTTGCCCTTGCCGGTGATGGTCACTGTCGGCTGTTTATTCGCAGGATAGTTCTCTTCGGTTTCGTCGGAATCGCGAAGATTTTCCGCCTTCCATATGTCTTTGGTGTTGGTGTAGGTAACCTCGTAGTCTACGCCCGCGACAAGCTCGGTGCCGGCGACCCCCACGCTGACGGCGGGTTTCTGTTCCGCTCCCGTATAGGGCAGCGAATCGTAACCTGCAAGGCCAAGAATGCTCGCCTCAGCGGTGGCGATATCCCTCTTGCCGATTGCGAACGTCGTAGTTGCCGTGCCTTTGTAGATGCCCTTGCCCGTAACGGTCACCGTTGCCGTGCCGACTTCGGTGTTGTCGGAATAGGCAACCGTGTAGTCGACGTCTTTCTCCAGAGTGTTGCCGCTGGCATCCTTCAGGATGAAGTCGGGTTCAATGGCGCCCCTCGTCCAGACTTGATCTTGCACGCCTGAAACCTCACTTTGGCTCCACGAATACTCGCCCTCCATATGAGAGAAGGTCGCGCCCTCGAGCGTCAGCCTGCCCTCCTCGCCGATGATCGTGAAGGAAGCCGCTTGTGTAGTCCCTTCGACGTTTTCGCTTTTAGCCTGCGCCTCGATCGTATAGGTTCCCGCGGCCTTGGGCTCGCTTACGACATTGCCGTCTTCATCCTTGATGACCAAGGTGTAATCGCTCTCCGGAAGCTCGACGGCCTTATCCTTCCAATCCCAATTCTCCCAGACACGCTCTGTCCCGATCGAAACATTCACCTTGGGGATAATCGTCTCGCCCGTCTCCAGGTAGGACCCTTTCTCCCCGCTGGCGAGCGTGACGGAGCCCTTCGACATATCGCCCTTGGCGATCTCGAATTCCCCGCTGAGCGTGCCCGTGCATCCCTGGCTGCCGGAGCCGGTTATGGTGTAGCTTGCCGTCCCCGGGTAGACGTTATTCTCGTAGGCGACCTTGTACTGGTAGAGCCACGTAGCAGTCTCGGACCATACGTTCGGACCATATTTCTGCCATTGCGGGGTTTCGTTCGGGTTGGAAATGGTAATCGGGTCGAGCGCGGCGCCGGTATAGCTGTTGCCCGTCGTGCCTGCGACCACAATCCTTGTGTCCGCGCCGATATCGATATCATCTGCATAGGCGGGTGCGACACCCCCCCCTACAGCGATTGCAAGCAACAGCGCGATGGCCGCCAGAGCGACCGCGCTCGAGCTGAGCATGCGTGAGCGCTTGATAGTAGACTCGCTCATACAGTCCCCTTCCTTCTTCAATGCCCCGGATGCCCCTGTGGCACCCCTTCCTCATCTGCAAGCCGGCGGCCTGTGTCGGCATCCACGACGCAAACCGCCACGACGAGGCGGCGTCCTCCCGGAGGAATGCCGCGTCAGATGCTCACAGAGTTAGCCAGACCTAACTTGCGTGCGCTATAATAACAGATGCAATTAGGCATGTCTAACGAATTTGAGGGCCGTTGCCGAATGAGACCGTCTCCCCGCAGGACGCAGAAGACAAGGCCCGGAAGACGCGAGAGACGGGCCCGTGCTGCCGCCGTGGCAAACCTCCACAACCCCGAAGGGACCGAGGAGGCGCAAGACGCCGCTTCGGTCGGGGTTCGTATAGTAGAATATGCGCAAGCAGTCGCCGAGAACCGCACGAGGAGGGCAGCGCCGTGAGCGCGAGGATAGCCGTTGTCGTTTCCCCACGCGCTTCTTCCAACCAGGTGGCGGGCTGGAGGACCGACTCCGCCGGGAAAGAAGAGCTCCATATCCGCGTTACCGCCGCGCCCGAAGGCGGCAAGGCCACTAAGGCCGTCTGCGCCCTGCTGGCTCGCGAGCTGGGCGTGTCCAAGAGCAGCGTCGCGTGCGTGCGGGGAGGCGCATCGCGCCACAAGCAGATCGAGGTTGAGGGCCTGAACGAAGAAGAGCTGCGCGAACGTCTGCGCTAGGCCCGCTAGGTCCGCTCATCCGCCCCGCCACGAGGAAGGCGTCGGCGGATCTCTAGGCGGCTAGGGGCGAGGCAATCAGTCGAAGGGGACGCAGACGCGCTTGCTCGTTCCGTCTTCCAGCGCCACCTCGAGCACTTGCACCTTCGTCTGATAGATGCTCTGCAGGGTGTTCGTCGTTATCGCCTCCTGCGGGGTGCCTTCCATCAGCACCTTGCCCTCGCCCATTACCACCACTTTATCCGCGCAGTAGAGCGCATGGTCGGGGTCGTGCGTGACCATTACCACCGCCATGCCCTCCTGCGCCAGCGCCCGCATCCGCGAAAGCACCAGCTGCTGATTGCCGAAATCCAGGCTGGCCGTGGGCTCGTCCATTATCAGCAGCTGCGGCTGCTGCGTTAAGGCGCGGGCTATCAACACCAGCTGCCTCTGGCCTCCGGAAAGGTCGGTGTAGGCCTCATCCGCCAGGTCCTCTATGCCCAGCTGCGTCAGGGCGCGGTACGCCACCAGACGGTCCTCGGGCACTATCACCGCCATGCGGTTCAAATACGGCGTGCGGCCCATAAGCACCACATCGCGCACCGCGAACGGGAACGGCGGCGTGTGCGCCTGCGGGATGTAGGCGAATCGCCGCGCCAGCGCACGCTCGTCCATGGCCAGCACATCGGCGCCGTCCATCTCCACCGATCCGGAGAGGGGCCGCATCAGGCCCAGCAGGTTCTTCAGCAGCGTCGTCTTGCCGCAGCCGTTAGCGCCGATTATGCAGCAGAACTGCCCGTCCTCCACGTCGAAGGACACTCCGTGCACGATCTCGGTCTTGCCGTAGCCGGCATGCAGGTCTCTCACCTTCAGCATTTACTGCCACCCCTTCATGTTGTGGCGGAAGATGACGATGAAGAAAGGCACGCCCAAGATCGACGTCAGAATGCCTATGGGGATCTCCAGGGAGAGCGCGAGACGCGCTATGTTGTCCACCACCAGGAGAAACGACGCCCCCACCGCCATCGACGTGGGCAGGAGCACCCGGTAGTTGGGGCCCACCAGGGCACGCGCGAGATGCGGCACCACCAGTCCCACCCAGCCGACTATGCCCGCCACGGCCACCGAGCAGGACACCACCAGCGTGCTGGCGAAGATGACGACGAGCCGCACGGCCCTGGTGTCTATGCCCATGGAGCGCGCCTCCTCGTCGCCGAAGGAGAGCACGTTGAGCTTCCAGCTCTCCAGAAGCAGCAAGGCGAATCCGCTCAGCATGGGAAGGATTATGGCCCCCATCTGGTCCGCGTCCTCGGCCGCGAAGCTGCCCATGAGCCAGAAGGTTATCGCGGGCAGCTTGTCGTTGGCGTCGGCCAGAAGCTTTATGATGGAGGTGCCGGATTGGAAGAGCGTGGACACCAGGATGCCGCCGAGCACCAAGCCCAGAATCGGGTCGTACTTGACCAGCCGGTTCAGCCAGACCGCCAGCCCCACGGCCGCCATGCCGCCGATGAAGGCGAAAATCTGCACCTCCCAGTTGGGCATGTCCAGCAGCAACGCCAGGCACGCGCCGAAAGACGCCCCCGCGCTGGCGCCCAGGATGTCGGGCGAGACGAGCGGGTTTTTGAACATGCCCTGATAAGACGCGCCCGCCACGGCCAAGGCCGCGCCCGAGAGCAGCACCACCACGATGCGCGGGAAGCGGATCTTGAAAAGCACGTTGTCGAGCACCGTGTCTATCGGGTAGTCGGGGTCGAAGAAGCACGCGATGTGCGCGTAGACCCCCTGGCACCACTCTATCGGCGTGACCGAATAGCGCCCCAGCATGAAGGAGCCGAAGAAGATGACGACGAAGGCCGCGGCGATGGCGAACTTGGCCCAGAGCGGCACTTTCTTATTGAAGGCCCGCTCGGCCGCCAACGCCTCCCCGGGCGCCTCCGCCCCCTCGTGGAAGCCCGCCGCCGCGAACGGATCGCGCTTGGCGAGCTGGAGCTTATCCGCATCTTCGGTTTGCAATGATTCCCGCCTTTCCCTCTCAGTTGGTTGGTCGGTTGGTTGGATGCGGCCGCGGTCGGGCGGCCATCAGTCGCGGCCGCCGAAAGAGCGGCCGGCTAGTCGGTGCAGCTCAAGATGAACTCGAAGAAGTCGCGCGTCACCCCGGGCTCGGGCGAGCGGGCGAGCGCGGCGGCGGCATAGGACAGCGAATTATCGGCGAAGGCGGGGTTGTAGATTTCCAGCACGCCAGGATAGCGCGTGCCCACCTGCGAATGCAAGGCGAAGCCGATTGAGCACTCCCCGCTGGCGACGGCCGCCATGGCCGCATCCTGCGTCTCGAATTTCACCACCTTGTCGGCTATGCTCTGCGCGTAGGCCCCGCTCAGCGCGTCCTCGCCGCTGTAGTAGCCCTGCGACGCCAGGATGCTGTTGGCCTTCCTGCCCTCCACGGTCGTCTCGGGCGCGGCTATGGCGATCGCACCCTCCAGCTCGGGCAGCTTCTGCAGCCGGTTGATGGAACCGTCGGGCGCATCGCCGCCGTCCAAGGTGTCGGCCCGCGGCAGCTGTGTGCCGCTCGTCGAGGATGTCACCAGCACGCAGCGCTCGGAGAAGTTGTACGCGAGATTGCGCACCAGGTACTCGCCCGCCCCGCCGTCCACGGTGCCGGCCTCGTTGCCGGCCGTGGTCGACTCCGCCAGCGCGATCATGCCATCGCCGCGCGAGAAGCCCCCTCTCGCCTCCTCGTCCAGCTCCATCGCGTCCAGATAGACTATCTGCACGTCCACCTGGTCGCGGTCCTCCTGCGCCTGGTAGCGCACGACGTATTCGTGGAGCCTGTCCAAGCCCGTGGCCCCCAGTTGAACGGCGGCGGCGCTGCCCCCCCAGAACCATTGCAGCGCCTCGTCCGCAAGCACCGTTATGGTAACGGGGTAGCTCTTCACCTCGGTATCGCTCGAGAAACCGGTGCGCGAGTCTATCTCGCCCGCGCGGAAGCGCTCCGCCTCGCTCTTCATCGAGCAGCCGCAGCCGGAAAGGCCCAGCGCGCACGCCCCCGCGCTGCCCGCGGCCAACAGGCAGAGCTCCCTGCGCGTGAGCGTCTTGCCGCTACGCATCCTGGGCCTCCCCCCGCAAATCCGCCTCGTCGATGCGCGGCACGTCCACCCCGCCCAATAGGGAGGCGATTACGTCGTCGGCCGTGCGGCCCGCCACCTTCGCCTCGTGCGAGAGGGTAAGGCGATGACGAAGCACCGCGGGCGCGAGCGTCTTCACGTCGTCGGGCAGCAGATAGCCGCGACCGCGCGAGAGCGCCCAGGCCCGCCCGAGCGCCAGCAGGCTGATACCCCCGCGGGGCGAAGACCCCACCAGCACCTCCTTGTCGTCGCGGGTGGCCTTCACTATCTGCACGATGTAGCGCAGCACCATGTCGCAGGCGAATACCTGCCCGACCGCCTCCCGCAGCTCCATCACCTCCTCGCGCGAGACCGCCGGCTTCACGGAACGCTTGGCGTTCACGCCCAGACGCAGCACCGCGACCTCGGAGTCGAACTCGGGGTAGCCCATGGAGAGCTTGGCCATGAAGCGGTCGAGCTGGGCCTCGGGCAGGGGATAGGTGCCGAATTGCTCGATGGGGTTCTGCGTTGCCAGCACCATGAAGGGCTCGGACAGCGGGCGGGTAACGCCGTCGACCGTCACCTGCCGCTCCTCCATGGCTTCCAGAAGCGCGCTCTGGGTCTTGGCGGAGGCGCGGTTTATCTCGTCGGCCAACACCAGGTTGCTCATCACGGCACCGGGGCGGAACTCGAACTCGCGCGTCTTCTGGTTGTAGATGGAGAATCCGGAGACGTCGCTGGGCATGACGTCGGGGGTGAATTGGATGCGGCTGAAATCCACCTGCACCGACCGCGCCAGCGTGGACACCAACGTCGTCTTGCCCGTGCCCGGCAAATCCTCTAGCAGCACGTGCCCGCTCGCGAGCAGCGCGAGCACCACGAGCTCCACCACGTCGTGCTTGCCCTGGATAATCGTATCCACGCTCGCCACGATCCTTTGGATACGCGCCTTGCTCGCATCCACCTTGCTCTGCTCTATCATCGGCCGTCCTCCTTCTGCTCGGTCTTCGATTCGGTTGGCGCCCCTTCGGCCCCGTCGGCCGGAGCCCCGTCGGCCCCGTCGGCCGGAGCCCCGTCGGCGCCATCCGCGGACTGCACGTCGAACACGGGGATGCACATGCGCACCACGCTCCCGTGCCGCGTCAGGAATTCCTTGGTCTCCACGCCCACGCCGTAGGCGTCCTGCATGTTGCGCTCGGTTATCACGTTCACCGCGGGGCCGAACTGCATGGGCCTATCGCGCTGCAGCAGCAGCACGTTCGAGTCCAGCATGAAGGCGTGGTCGGGGCTGTGGGTGGTCATTATCACGCCGTAGCCGCGCTCGGCCAGCTCGCGGATCTTCGCTATCACGCGCATGGCGTTGCCGTAATCCAACGCCGCCGTCGGCTCGTCGAGCACCAGCAGCTCGGGCTCCTGCGTAAGCGCCCGCGCTATCATCACCAACTGCAGCTCGCCGCCGGAGATGTCGGTGTAGACCTTGTCGCGCAGATCGTAGACGCCCATGTCCATAAGCGCGTTCTCCGCTATCTGCACATCGCGTGCGCTCGGCTGCCCCACGCCCACGCTGCTGGTGCGCCCGAGCAGCACCACGTCGAGCACCTTATAGGAAAACGGCGGGTTGTGCCCTTGGCTCACGTAGGCGATGGCCGCGGCTCGCTCCTTGGGCGAAAGCCTGCGGATGTCGCGCCCGTCCAAGGTCACCTGCCCGGCCTGACGCGGGATAAGCCCCATGCAGGTCTTCAGCAGGGTGGTCTTGCCGCAGCCGTTCGGCCCCAGGATGCAGCAGGTCTCGCCGGAGTCCACCGAGAAGCTCACGTAGCGCTGGATGGCCTTGCCCGCATCCCAGCCGCACTGCACGTCTTTCACCATCAGCTTCACTCACATCACACTCCCCGGCTAGAGCCGAAACGATTTGAAGAAGTACTTGAAGGACCCCAGGTGCGCCCGCGCGGCCTTCCAGAAATTCAGGTAGTAGGCGGCGAAGGCCACCACGTCCTCCTCGGTGGGCTCGCGGCGTCCAAAGGCGCACTCCTGGTAGACTTCCGTCAGCTCGGCAAAGGGCACATGCGTCTCGCTGTCGAGCACGGCCATCTGCCGCGCGGCGGAGCCGGCGAACTCCGCGAGCGTGGCGCCCGCGGGAACGCCGAGCCCTATGCGCTCCAGGCGCGAGAGCAGAAACGCGTAGATGTTCTCCACCTGCTGGCGCGGGGCCAGGTCCAAGTACCCGACCAGCCGCTCGCGCCGCCGCACCCTACGCAGCGCGAAATACGCCACCACGGCGGCCGCGGCGGCGAGCAATAGCGCCAACACGAGCACGACCAAGGGGAACTGCTCGCTGTAGGAGACGGTGTCGTAGGTCTCTTCGGGCGCCTCCTGGTCGAAGCTCTGCTGCTCGCCGCCGCCCGATGCGCTGCCCGAACCCGAGCCCGACACCTCTTGCTCGAGCTGCTGCTGCAGCATGCTGGCCGCGTCGACGGTCACCGGAGAATTCGGGTCCTCCAGCAGGTCGTCGGTGGTGTAGTAGAAGCCCTCGACGAGGTTCTGCGTGGTCATGTCGAAGTTCAGGACGGGATACTCCTCGGCCGTGCCGCGCAGCTCCTGGATGGGCAGCTGCCGATACTCGGTTACGAGCGTGATCTTCGCCACCCCGGGGTCCATCGGGGCGATTATGCCGAACCAGGCACCCAAGGCGAGTGCGCCCACCAGCGCCACGGGCACCGTGGAGGTGGCCAGGATACGACCCGGCGGGGCCTCCTTGGCCACATCGGCGCCCTGCGCTCCCAACGCCACGTTCTTGTTCACGATAAGAGCCAGCCCCAGCAGCGACGCCGCTATGCTGAAGAAAAACTCGTCGCTCGCATAGAACGCCTGCACCAGCGAGCAGGAGAAGGCCGTGGCCACGAACCACACCACGCTGCCCGCCAGCGTCCTCGCCAGCAAAAACGCCGCCGTGGGGCAGAGCGCCAGCAGCACGGCGAAGTAGAAGAAGTTGCCCTCCGCGTCCTCGTAGGGATTCTCCCCCCCGGAAAGCGCCAGCGCGGCGGCGACCAGAGCCGCCAGCAGCACTACGTAGGCGGCTATGCCCACGCCCAGGCGCCTGCGTTGCCACGCGACCGCATAGAGCGCCCCGACCAGCACCGCGCACAGGACAAGGCACAGCGCGGCACGCCCCGCAGAGCCCATCGAGTCCAGCATGCTGTCCAGGAAGAAGGCGTGCACGCCCACGCAGCACACACACCAGGACCCTAGCACCACCAGCAGCGCCTCCACGGCGCGATGCCTCATATATTGGACAACGCTCATCGGGACCTCGCCTGCCTCATGAGGACATCACCTGCGTCCCCTGCTCGGTGGACTCCACGACCCAGTAGGAGCCGCCTACGGCATCGAGCTGCCGCAAGCCGGCCAGCCTCTTCTGCCGCTCCTTGCCCTCCAGGGAAAGCGGCACGGCCATGTAGGCGGAGACGTTGCGCCGGCGCATGCCCATCTCCAGCAGCGTGGAGATCTGCCCGGCATCCGCGCGCGAGCCCACCAGCACCAGGTTGGCGGAGCCCTGCGAATTCAACCCGGCGGAACGCAGCAGGTCCTCCGCCGCCGTCAGGTCGCGCGAGGCGTCCTTCGCCGGAAGAATGTGCAGCATATTGGACACCAATTCGTCGGCGTCGATGTCGCCGGAGAGCCGGGCGGACGCGGGCACGCCGTCGCGGTCCAGGTAGCGTATCTGCGATTCGATGCCCGCCTTGCGCGAGGCCTCCGCGATGCCGCAGGCCACCTCCACGATGCCGTCGAACAGGCTCATGAGGTCCTCGCCGCCCAGGTTCGGCGCCACCGGGTCGATGACGATGGAGAGCGAGGGATTCACATACGCCTCGAACACGCGCGTGTACAGCACATCGTCGGGCGTCCGGGCCGAGAGCGTCCAGTGAACGGTCTTCAGAGGATCGCCATAGCGGTACTCGCGCACGCCGGAATAGTCCACGTCGTCGGCTTCCACGGGACGCAGCGCCTGACGCGTCTCCTCGGGGAGCACCACCAGATCGCGGTCCCCCTCGATATCCACCTTACGCGGGCGCACGGTAACGGAGCGGTGCGCGTCGCAGACAAGAGAGCTGCTGAATAGCCCCAGCAGGTCCCACACCACCACGCGTCCCACGCCGGCATCGTAGCTGCCCAGGTGCGCGAACATCACGTCGAAGTCCAGCGAGGCCGTCTCGCGCGGCGAGAGCGTGCAGGAGACGGTGCGCTTGTCGTCGAAGCCGCCGAACAGATCGGACACGAAGAACTCCACCTGCACGCGCGGATACGGCAGGATGGTCTTGCTGGCGAGCGTCACGCGCAGCGGCATGTCCTGCCCGCGCTCGCACGATGCGGCCATCTCGGAGACGTTCACGTCCAAAGCACCGCGCAACCGCCGCTGGTACGCCCACGAGACGACGACCAGCAGCACGGCAGCCAGCAGCGGCACGTAGCTTATGGGCGAGGCCAGCAAGGCCACTGGCAGCACCAGCAGGCAGGCCGCCAGCGCCAGCAAGACGATGCGCCCCGCGAGGGCCCGACGCGACATGCTACCACCTGCCCTTCCCGAACGCGATCATCCACACGAACAGCGGCACGATGAACAGGCTCACGATGGTGCCCACCGGCATGGACACGGCGCCCATCACCGCAAAGTGCTGCAAGCACATGCAGGCCAGCAGCACGAAGGAGCCCACCAGGCAGTTCCCCGTGAACTGATAGCGGAAATCCGCCGGAAGCATGTAGCGCACCAGGAACGGGACCGCCAGGGAGAGCATGGCCACCTGCCCGATGCTGGCTATGGCCGCCAGCTGCATAATCGAACCAAGCACCAGGGCCCCCGCCCGCAGCAAGCCCGCACGCACACCCATCATCTTGCCGTCCTCGTCGTCGAAGGCGGTCACGTTCAGGCGCCAGCGCAGCAGCAGGGCGGGAACGAACGTGATCACGAACACGCCCACGACCACCCGGCACACGATCGGACTCGTAAGGGCATCGCCTGCCTGCGTCACGTCGAAGAAGCTGTACCACTGGGTCTCGCTCATCACGAAATTCTGCACGAAGCTGTTGACGCCGCCCACCAGCTGGCAGATGACGGTGCCCACCAACAGCATGTCCAGCACGTTGTAGCGCGCCCCTCCGCTGATAAGGCGGCCGAGGCCCATGACCACCACCACGGCGGCGGCGCCGAGCCCATAGACCAGCATCAGGTAGAACTCCGGCGCATCGGTAACGGCGGTGTAGCCCATCATGGTGTAGATGACGCAGCCCAACGTGACGCCATCGGATACGCCCAGGGTCGCGGGCGCGGCCAGCGGATTGCGAAACGCCGTCTGGAACAGCAGGCCCGAAAGCGCCAGCACCACGCCGCACCCCGCGGTGATGAGCGTGACGGCCGCCCGCGTGGTGATGAGCGAATAGAGCCCCGCCTCGTGGGTCTCGCGGAAGGCCGCCACCATATCCGTTGCCTGATTGCGCAGCGTGGCGTCGAACAGCGGCGCGACGTTCAGCTGGAACCACAGCACGTAGCAGTCCCACACCTCCCCGGGCGAGCAGATGGTGCCGCCCACGCCCATGGCATCCACGCCGTAGTAGGGCAACAGGAGCGAGAAGAGGGCCACGACCGCGCTCGCCGCGCCGAAGATGGCCACCAGCTTGCGCGTGGAGCGCCCCGCCCGGCGAATCTCCTCCTTGGCCTGCTCCGCCGCAACCCCCGACTGCCGAGAGCCGCGGGCGGGCGCGAAGGCATCGCTTGCGGCCAGCTCCCGGGCGCGGGCGATAATGCGCTCGGCGTAGATGCTCTTATTTCCAGCCATGCGAGCGCCCCTTCCCCCACTCGGAGAGCACGAGGCCCAGAAAGACGATGGCGCCGACGACCGAGCACACGGTGCCCGCGGAGTTCGGGTCGGTGAAGGGCAGCCCGGATTGGCACAAATACTGGATGAACGTCAGCAGCCCGGCGCCGGTGAACAGGCTCGCCGGCAGCAGGAAGCGGAAGTCCGGCCCCACGATGCGCCGCGCGATATGCGCGCTGATGAAGCCCAGGAAGGCCACATGTCCGCAAAACGATATGGCCACGGCCGTCATCGCCGTGCAGACGGCTATCATGGCGTAGCGCGTGCGCCCCACGTTGATGCCCATGGCCGCGGCCTCGTCGTCGCCGAAGGAGAGCAGCGTCAGGCGGCGGCGCATCAGCAGCACCACGACCATGCACACCAGCAGCGGAACACCCACCACCAGCAGATCGTTGTAGGTGAAGCTGCGCATCATGGTGTAGTTCTCTATGGCACGCAGCGTATCGGCCATGTCGATGCCGGCGGCGGTCGCATTGGCGGTGTAGTAGTAGCGTGCGAACGAGATGAACGCCGTGACGGTGGCGGCGAAGACCTGCCCGAAGATGATGACTATGATATTGGACAAGCGCCCCCGCCCCAGAATCGCGGTAAGCGCCAGCACGATGCCCACCACGATGAAGCAGCCCGCCATAGAGCACAGCGACTCGCCGTATTGGACCCACAGCCACTCAAAGGGAGAGAGCGTGGAAAGCCAGCCGTGCATCTGGCTGTTGGTGGACACGCCGCCCGGCATCTGGGGCCCCACGTCCTGCAGGAGCACGACGAAGATGAGCGCTCCCAGCGCACCGCCCGCCATGACCCCCAAAGTCTTGGGAGCCGCGAGCGGATTGTCGAAGGCGCCCTGGTAGGCCGATCCGCACAGGCCCAGCGCAGCGCCGCTCATGGCGCACATCACCACCAGCATGAAGCGGCTCTCGAAGGCCTCCCCGTTGCCGGTGAGCGTGCCGATGAGCCCGTCGAGGTTGGCGGACATGACGTTGAAGAACACCGAGGGCGTGTAGTTCACCAGCGAATGCTCGAAGACGTAGGTGGGCAGCAGCAGGGAGAGCACCACGACTAATACGCATACGATGCCCACTATCATGACGCGACGCGCTTCCGGGCGCATACCCCGGCCCTGCTGTTCCCCCGCGAGCGCATCGTTGGCGGCATCCCGAATGGCGATGCGTCCCTTGTCCCGTGCACGCGCCATCGACTAGAGCACCAACCCGTCGAACTGGTCGGTTACCACATCGTCGTAGGAGACGCCATCGCCATCCAGGTCGAAGCGGTAGAAATACGAGTAGAAGGCCCTGGTGGTCTGCTCCGCATCGGTGCAGGCCGTGCGCCCTATCGTCACGTTGAAGCGGTTCATGTCGAAAGCGCTGTTATCGTAGGTGCAATTCGCGGGCTTGTGCGAATAGAGCTCGGCAATCCAGACGCTCTCGAGCACGCTCTCCATGCTGCCCTCGGTCCACTCGCCTACCAGACCCACGGGGTTCTCGCGCACGACCGAAGAGGGGTCCACCTTGCTCGATGCGCTCGTGAGCACATTGTCGGAGTTGTCTCCATCCCAGCCTATGGTCGTCTTCTCCCCGTCTGCGCCACTCGTCGCGAAGACGTTCGCCCCATACAGAGAGCTGGCGCCGCGCCCGATATCGGCGACGACGCTCTGTTTGACCGCAGCCGCCGTCTTACCCGAGGAGTTGGCGCAGACGATCAAGTAGGGGACGTAGCGGGAGCCGAGCCCGTAGCCGTTATCCGTCGAACCTGCAAATCGGTAGTCCAAGGTGACGGTCATATCTTCATTTCTGACGAAGGTGCTGGCATTCCAAGCGCTGTAGGCAACGCCGGTGGAGCCTTCCAGGTACTGCTTGAGCAATTCGATTTTCAAGCGCGGCCAAAGCGCCGTGTAGGTCGTGCCCTTCGTATAGTTGGACTTTCGGGAACCATCGCAGGCCCCGCCGACCTGCTCCCAGAACATCAGCGGGCTGCTCGTCGCATCCATATTCGCGAAGAGAAGCAACTTGACGTCGAATCCGCCGGCCCCGTTGTAGCGCAGGCCGCTTATCTGGGAGTCGACGGCAACGTAGGCGCGCACGCCCGAATCCATGCTGCCTGTAATCGGGCAGCCGGCATAGCTGGAAAGCGGGTCGCTGGAGGTGCCGGCCAGAACTCCCCCATGCACATCGGCCGCTTCCGTCACGATATCCGTCATTGCCTTGCGGTACGCCTCTGCCATCTCGGTGCTCGTCTGCCCATGCGAGCGGGTGCCCGATTCGGAAAGAACCTCGCCCACCGCCTGCGCGGCGTCGCGTATCCCGTCGACGCTCGTCAGATCCACTGGCACCAACTCTATGTCGGCACCGGCGATCTTTCTCCGCTGCGTCTCGCTGAACAGCTGCGTTTGATCTCCCATGCTCTGATCGTACACGATGACCCCCTCCTGCCCGCAGGCGGACACCAATGCGTCCACATCGGAGAGGTCCGCCCCGTCTTTCGCGCTGCCGTCGTTGCTCCAGAGCAACACGCTAGAGGCGAAGCCATCGGACAGCTCATCTGCGAAAACGTCCTTGAACGTGGAGGCGGCGGCGGAGCCTTTGCTCGTGTAGGCGTCCCGGCTCATGGCGCAAATGGCGCCTTTGCCGCCAATGGCCTGCACGAGCACGGCAGCCTGCGACCCCAGGACGGCCATCTTATCGGCATGCTGGGGTTCGGAGAGCCTATCAGAGGGATTGTATTCGCGTATGGTGCCGTCGTTTCCGCCCGAATCATCGTCGGAGGTGCCATTATCGTCGTCGCCCTTGCCGCTCCCGCTTCGGTTGGAGTCGGCATCCCCGCTATTATTCTTGCTGTCTCCGTCTCCGGAATCATCGCCTTCATCGGGATCGGTTCCGCCTTTACTATCCTTGTCCGCTTTGCCCTTCGAAGTCGATTCGTCAGTCGAGGGGCCCTCGTCATTCGACTGTTCGCCGGACGCGGCTTCGGCGGACGGCGTCTCCTCGGCATCCTCGGATTCTTCTCCGCCCGTGCTCTCGGCTTCGGCGTCCTGCGGCTCCTCCCGATCCTCCGGCGAGACCGTCTCCTCGTCGAGCGCGGCTTCGGCGGCGAATTCCAAACGCACGCCGTCGCTGGCCTCGATGCCCGAAAACAGCGGGCGCTCGTCATAGATGGAATGATGCGCGGTCAAGGTGGTGGTGGGGTTGCTGGAATAGACTACCAGGTTCTGCACCTCTTCGGAGCGGTTGGACTCGTCGTCCCAATCCAAGGCGGAAAGGTCCGCCGACTCCTCCTGCGCATCGGGGGAGTTCACCACGGTCTTATCCGAATTATCCCAGTCCACCTCTTCGGCGAAGGGCGATATCACCACCTCGGTGAAGAAGTCGGTGGGTCGGCAGCCTCCCAGCGCGCACGCGAGCAGCACCGCGCACCCGAGCGCGGCCGTCCTCTTCGCCATCTGTCCCCAACGCAGGCGCCCCATGGCTAACGCCTTATCTTCACGGACTTGGAGGCGGCCCAATCGCCCCAGGTCTTGGTCTGGGCGTCGTAGGCGCACACCCGCAAGTAGTAGGTCCGGCCGCGGATCAGCTTGGAGACGACCTTGGAGGAGCCCTTGGTCGTGCCGGCGCTCTTCCACTTGCTCGAACCCTTTATGCGATACTGCACCTTGTACTTGTCCGCGCCCTTCATCTTGGTCCACTCTATCTTGGCCTTGCGGGTCTTTAGATTCGTGACCTTCTTCACCTTCATTTGAGCAGGCACGACGTTAACGATAACCACGCGGGACTTTGCGGCTGCATAATTGGTTGTTCCAGCAGCAGACACGGTGATTTTCGCCACCCCTGCGAAGTTCTTAGGGATAACCACCTTGCCAGAAGAGCTTACCGTAATGTATTTGCTGTTTGACTTATACGCTACTTTGCCCGCCTTCGCCTTTCCCTGCAAGCTTATCGTGCGCTTGGCGTTGAGTTTTGCCACGCGTGTATAGTTGGTATAAGGCAGGGTTATGATGTTTGAGGCTTTGGCGATAGTAAATGTCCCCAATACCTTGCCAGCATAGCTGCCCATACCCGTAATGTTGACGCTCGCGTTGCCGGCGTTCGTGTTATTGCTATACGAGACGCTGAAATCAATTCCTTGTCGCAGCGACACGCCGTTTAAAACAAGCGAAGAGACGGCAGGTTTGTATGCCGAGCCGCTATAGGTATAGCTAGCTGTGGCAAGCTTGACTGTGGCAGACGAGAGGTCAAACGCATATGCATCCTGTGCAGCTTGCAGCGTAAAACCCCACTTGTTACGCGAATAGGACCCCGCTGCAATACTCTTGTGTGCAAAGAGGTCGCTTGTATGCCTAAGGGCCTTGCCATCAGAACCTAGGGTAAAGAGCGCGCTCGATAACTCGAGCGTATCGCCTTCTGCGGGTGAAGGCGTAGCGTAGCTCGAAGTCCACACCCTTTCGAGCTCGTCGGAAAAGGAGCTTGAGCTGCTCGTTTCATTTGAAGCAACGGGGGCGCTTCTTCCAAATATCCGCAGCTCACCTACATCGTCTCGTCTCTCGTGCAAGTACATGTATAGCGCCTTGGCATCCACAGAACTGGGAGCTGCGAGCACCGTAGAGCCCTCGTGTCCCGCATAGTTTAGTGCGCTTACAGTATCGATTGTATCGCCGGATGTCACTATTGCTAAATGCATCGTATCGCAGGCGCCGCCTGCAACCAAAACACGGGCGACTGCAAGCGAAAGCGAGGCCGAGCTGCCCGCATCCCCAGCTATGCGCGAGACTTCTATCCCATTGCCCAACTGCGTCTTTAAACTGGAAAACGCGGCAGCAGAAAATACCCCTTCATCGCCAATAACCACAACATTTGCAAAGTCATCCAAACATCCTTGCGTATCAGAACTTACCGTTCCATCTTCTTCGGCAAAGAACACGGGGGCTTTCATCGTGTAGGCGTAGGACGCCACCGCAGGACCAGTTTGATTAATCATGCCGGGCGCAACCAACACGGCAGTATTGCCCCAATCATAGGTTTTTGAGGTGTAATCCGTTATGTCAGATTTCAGGGACCGGTAGACCGCGACCGCGTAGCCCGCCGCGTCTTCGGCGTTCGCGTAGCTGTTCGCATAGCGGTTCCTCCCGCCCGTGATGATGCCGTCGGAGCTGAACTTGGTCGCGATGGTGAAGCCGTAGCCCGCATCGGCGGTATCCAGCACATTCACAGGGGCATCCACCAGACCAGCATACGCTGCGCCGACCACGGCGCCCAGGGGATCTTGCGTGCCGATTCCCACAGCGAAAGGAGAGGTGTAGGACTCGGCGGCAAGCGCCTTGAGGCCGTCGTTGTAGATGGCGGACTTGTAGGTAGTGGAAGTGTCGGTGGTGTAGCACTCGCCAATAGCGGCTTCGTGGCGCTTGACTAGCAACCACTCTCGGAGCACCCCGCTGTAGCGGCTTTCGGCCTTGGGGGTGATGGTAACTAGCACCGGACCATTCACATCGTCGGCAGACATATCCGAAAACTCGCCCGAAGACGAGTCACAGGCTTGCAGGGAAACCTCGAAGTCGACCCAATCGAGCTCCTTTCCATCTGCACGCCGCAAACCGATCTGCGGCAGAAGAGTCGATTCGCCAGCGGAGTAAAGCTCGAACCAAGCAGACGAGGCGTTTGCCACGGAGTAATTGTCCGCTTGCGTATCCGTATCGTTGTCGGGATTGTATGCGTAGCTTTTCGTCGGATTGCAGTAACGCTCGATGTCGAAGGCCGTACCGTAGTCCGTATCCTGGCTCAGGTTGTAATCGCACGCCGCATACAAGGCGTCGATTTGCGAAGCAGACAAAGAGCCGCCGGAAATATCATCGGCAGGAGCCAGATAGGCGCTGCACGAATCGGTGAGCCCGCTTCGATGCGATTGAGTGTCCGTCAAACGCCATACCCAAAATTTGGAAGAGTCCAAGCCGGCGGCCCCTGCCGCCTGGCGCGGGTCCGGCACCTCTCCATCCGCATCTATTTCCCTATAGGCTTTTGCATCCGGGTATGCTGCCGCCCGGGCATCTGCGCTGCTGGTCGCAATTGCCGAAGGAGAGGTCCCCCGAGCGTATTCCACACGAGCCAAACGCTTGCTTGCTTTCTTGTCATCCGATTCGAGTTCTGAAGGATCAGCGGTCGCGTAATAATCCACGGCATAATACAGGGTTGGAGCCTTGATTTCGCAGGTAACATCACTCGAAGAAGCAGATGTCCAGTAATCCAAGCTGGCCCCGCCGTTCTTCGCACTTCGATTCGAATCCGCCCAATACGGCTGGATATCCTCGAAGACAAGCGACTCGAGGGCCTCGCACCCTAAGAACACCTGAGATTGCTCGTTCCAGCAAGTAAACATCCCCTGATCTGCACCCGCTTTGAATACGACGTATTCCAGGGCGGTGCAGCCCGAAAAGGCCTTCGCGCCTATATCCGGCCTGACGATAGGTCCGCCGGGCCCGCCCCAATATGGCATGCTTGCGCTGGTGAACATGCTGTACTTGGTCGAACTCGTGCCCGAATTATAAGTGTTCTCGCCATAATGGTAGACATCGCCCTTGCGAACGCCCGAGGTCATCGCGGGCAGAGAAACGGTTTTCAAGGAGAGACAGCCCTCGAACGCGTAGGAGCCAATTGCAGGATTGGTAGAAGATAGTGCATAATAAAGCTCTGCATCCTCAGGAAACTCGATGTTTTGCAAGGAACTGCAACCCGAAAAAGCGTAGGGGCCTATCCCCGCCACTTTTTCGGGAAACTCAACATATTCAAGCGCCGTGCAGCCTTTGAAGGCGCTATTTCGTATCGCATAGGATACGGTCGTCTGCCCTAGCAGGTCGCCCTTGAAGGAAAGCGACTTCAGCGTCGTATTCCCCTTGAACGCGCCCTCGCCCACGGCGGTTACCGCATACTCGTAGGTCGCTTCCTCAACTGTCTGTGAGACCTTGTCCACTTCCAGGGAAGACCCCGTGTAGGCGGTCCCGTCCTTAAGCGTTGCAGCACCCGGCTGACTCGTGCCCACGGCCGCCGTCG
>CAJOOG010000043.1 GCA_905236045.1 uncultured Denitrobacterium sp. | reverse complement strand
TCGCCATTCAAAGCGGTACGCGAGCTGGGTTCAGAACGTCGTGAGACAGTTCGGTCCCTATCCTCCGCGGGCGCAGGAGAATTGAGGAGATCTGCCCCTAGTACGAGAGGACCGGGGTGGACGGACCTCTGGTGCACCGGTTGTCGACCAACGGCACCGCCGGCTAGCTACGTCCGGAACGGATAACCGCTGAAAGCATCTAAGTGGGAAGCCGACTCCAAGATGAGTTCTCCTTCCGGTAAGGGCCCTCATAGAACATGAGGTCGATAGGCCGCAGCTGCAAGCGCCGCGAGGCGTTCAGGCGAGCGGTACTAATAGCCCGAGCTCTTCCTCACATCCCAGTAGATTCGACCGTCCCTCGCGACGCGCGCTGTGCTGCTCCCAGGGCGCATGCCGCCCGCGGCCCTTGACAACGCCATACGAGGCCGCGGGGGACTGCCCCCCATGAGCGCGACCACAGAGAGGGGGATCACCCGATCCCATTCCGAACTCGGCAGTTAAGCCCCTCTTCGCCGAAAGTACTGCGGTGCAGTCCGTGGGAGGATAGGGCGTCGTGCTCATGGGGGGCATTTCCATGCCCTCGGCCGCCCGCGTGCGCATGCGTATTTTCTATACATCGCCGTAGCGCTTCTTCGCTTTGCTATAATGAGCGGCCGTGAGCGTTGCTCATCTTAGTATTTGCAATGAGGCGAGGAATCACATGTCTGAACTCTTGGCGCAATTCGTCACTCCGGAAGTGCAGGGTGCCTTCACCCTGTTCATGATTTTCCTGGCCGCCATCTACGTTTTGGTGGTGGTATGGGTCGCCCGCGATGCCTATCAGCGCGGCACGTTGTGGTGGGCCTGGGCCCTCGTCGCCCTCATCCCGGTCGTGGGCGTTGTAGCCTATCTGCTTCTGCGTCCCTCGCTTCTGCAGGTGGATCGCTCGGAGCAGGAGCTCGAAATCGCCCTCAAGCAGCGCGAGCTCATGAAGTACGGCGAGTGCGCCAACTGCGGTTATCCCGTCGAGGCCGATTACGTTCTGTGCCCCAACTGCCATCAGCGTCTGAAGAATCTCTGCACGAATTGCGGGCATGCGCTCGACCCGGCTTGGTCGGTGTGCCCGTATTGCGCCAAGCCCGTGGGGTCCGGCCAACGTCGCAACGGGTCTTCCTCCAATGGCCGCGCCCGCCGCTCCACTCCCCAGCGCCAAGAAGATTCGAAGGCCCAGTAAGGCCGCCGTGCATGATATCGATTCGGGGAGTGTCCTTCGGGGCGCTTTCTTCTTCTCGGCGCCCCCGCACGTCCGCCCCCACCCGCTCCGATGCGGGTGCCCTCTTTTGTCCGAGGTTCTCCGCCTGCCGCGCCCGGCGCCCCCGGTGTTAACCGGACGGAAATCTCGGCGTCCTATGATAAAAGTTACGCAATAATAGATGCGCGCCCGTCGCCTGCGATGCTCTTCGCCGGCAGCCGGTCCGCGGCAGCGGCTCGAAGAGACCGTCTCCAGAGAAAGGCTTTCGCCATGAGTCCCGACCAGGAATATGTGATGAAGACCGTCGAATCGAGGGACGTCCATTTCGTCCGCTTCTGGTTCGTCGACGTCATGGGCCGCATCAAGTCCTTCGCGGTGAACCCCAACGAACTGGAGGGCGCCTTCGAAGAGGGGATGGGCTTCGATGCGGGCTATATCGACGGCCTTTCCGTCTCCGGGGAGAGGGACATGCTTGCCCATCCCGACGCCTCTACCTTCCAGGTGCTTCCCTGGCGCCCCGACTCCAATGCCGTCGCCCGTATGTTCTGCGACATTCGGACGCCGGATGGCGGGGAGTGCCCGGGCGATTCGCGCAAGATCCTCGAGCGCGTGGTCGCCGGCATCTCCGAAGAGGGCTTCGTCGCGAACGTCGGACCGGAGGTCGAGTACTTCTACTTCACGGACTCGCACAATGCCGAGCTGCTCGACCATGGCGGGTACTTCGACCTGACCGAGCTCGACTCGGGAACGGATCTGCGCCGCGACACGGTGCTGGCGCTCGAGAAGATGGGCGTGCCGGTGGAGTACAGCCATCACGAGGCCGGACCGAGCCAGCACGAGATAGACCTGCGTCACTCGGATGCCTGCAGCATGGCGGATGCTGTCGTCACCTACAAGACCGTGGTGAAGGAGATCGCCTCCTCGCACGGCGTCTACGCCAGCTTCATGCCGCGCCCGCGGGCGGATTGCCCGGGCAGCGGCATGCATGTGCACATGAGCCTGTTCGACCACGACGATCGCAACGTCTTCTTCGACCCGCAGGACGAGGGGGGCTTCAACCTCTCGGGGACCGCCAGGCACTTCATCGCCGGGCTGCTGGCCTATGCACCGCAGTACTGCCTGGTCACGAATCAGTATGTGAACTCCTATCGGCGCCTGGCCGGCGGTGCGGATGCGCCTTTCGCCCTCGGCTGGGGGCGCAGCAACCGCCACACGCTGGTGAGCGTGCCGGGTTATCGGCCGAACAAACAGGCCGGCTGCCGCGTGGAATTGCGCCTGCCCGATCCGGCCTGCAACCCCTACCTGGCCTTCGCCGCCATTCTCTCGGCGGGGATGCGCGGCATTCGCGACGAAATGCCCCTCGATCCTCCCCTGCAGGATACCCTCCTCGATCCGGCGGGCGGCTCAGGGAGAGGGACGGATGGCCTCCGCCTTCCCGAGACGCTGGGGGATGCCATAAGATACTTCGAGGAGAGCGATTTCATGCGGGAGGTCCTCGGCGAGAAGGTGCACGCCTATCTCGTGGAGGTCAAGAAGCGCGAATGGCGCGAGTACCTCTGCGAAGTCGGGCAATGGGAACGCGATCGCTGGATGGAAGTGCTGTAGCCATGCAACGCAAAAACGTACTCTTCGTAGCCGACAGCCTGGACAACGCCCACAAAGTCAAGCAGGTCCTCTCCACCTTGGACGTCGAGGCGATGGCGGTGAGCAGCACGCGCTTCGAAGCCCTTTTCAGCCGCAAGTCGAATTTCGATCTGGTCATCTACGAAGTCAAAGGCGACTTTTCCCGCGAGATCTCGCAGCTGGAAGCCCGATTGGCGAATTCCCCCGTCTCGGCGTTGCTCGTCGTGGACCCGAAGGCCTTCTCCTCCCTGCACTTCCCCTCGCGGGTGAAAAGCGATTTCGTCTCGACCGAGGCGTGTGCGGAGGAATGCACGGCGCGGGTCAAGCGCCTGCTCTGGCCCGGCGAGGAGGCCGATACCGCCGAGGTCATCACGGTGGAGAGCATGGTCATCAACCTGGCCACCTACCAGGTGACGGTCGGAGGCACCCCCCTTGATCTGACGTATCTGGAATACGCGCTGCTCTCGTTTCTGGCCTCGCATCCCAACCGCACCTTCACGCGGGACGCGCTCCTGCAGCGGGTGTGGGGCTTCGACTATTACGGCGGAAGCCGCACGGTCGATGTGCACGTAAGGCGCATTCGGGCGAAGCTGGGTCCGGAGATGGCGCAGCATCTGGAAACCGTTCGCGGCATCGGGTATCTTTGGTCTTCGTAGGCCGTCGCGAACGAGGAGGGCAATCCAGATGCCAAAGACTATCGCGGTAATCGATGGTAATTCGCTTTTGCACCGAGCCTACCATGCGGTGCCGCCCACCATGAACGCCCCCGACGGGACGCCGACCAATGCGGTGTTCGGTTTTCTGAGCATGCTCTTCAAATTCGTGGACGTGGCTCATCCGGATGCCATCGTCTGCGCCTTCGACGTGGGCAAGCCGAAGTTTCGCATCGAGGCGATGGAGCAGTATAAAGCCCAGCGCCCGCCCATGGACGATGAGCTGCGCGTGCAGTTCCCCCTCGTCGAGGGGCTGCTCGACTCGCTCGACATCCCCGTGGTGAAAGTGCCGGGCTGGGAGGGAGACGACATCCTGGGCACCATCGCGGCGCGCGGCGATGCCAAAGGCTACGAGACGCTGCTGGTGACGGGGGACAAAGACGCCTGCCAGCTGGCAAGCGAGCACACGCGCATCGTCAACACCAAGAAGGGCATCTCGGAGGTGGTCATCTACGACCCGGCGGGTGTGGAGGAGAAATACGGGGTGAAGCCCGGGCAGATCCCCGATTATCTGGGCCTGATGGGGGATGCGTCGGACAACATCGCGGGGGTGCCGGGCATCGGTCCCAAATCGGCGGCCAAGCTGCTGCAGCGCTTCGGGAGCATGGAGGGCATCTACGAGAACCTCGATCAGCTGAAGGGCAGGCAGCTCGAGCGCCTCCGCGACAACAAGGAGGCCGCCTTCCTCTCGCGCGACGTGGCCACCATCGTGCGCAACCTGGACTTCGAGCTCGATTTGGAGGCGGCGGCCTTCCCCGACTTCGACGTCGAAGAGGCGACGGAGGCTTTCCGGAGCCTGGGCATGATGTCCCACCTGAAGCGGGTGCTTGCCTTGGCGGGGGCGCCCGAGCCGAGTCCCGTGCGCCTCAATCTGGCGTGGGAGGGCTACGCTACGGATGACGAAGCCCTCTCCTTTACCCGAGAGGCCCTAACCGCGGCGGATGCGCCCCGGGCCATCGGCTTGTCTTGGAGGGTCCCGGAGCAGGAGACGCTTTTCGGAAGCGGCCTTCTCCTTGCCGTGGCGACGAGCGAGGGCGCGGCGCTGTTGCAGGGGGCGCCCGCCGAGGAGATGCTCGAAGAGGCCCTGCGCGCAGGAGCGCGGGGGTGCGTGGCGGTATTCGACGCCAAGGAGACGCTGCAGCTCGTCTATCCCGCGGATTCCTCCGCGCCGGCCGCACTCGACGAGGAGCAAGTCCATGCGGTGCGCCTGTTCGATGTGGGGCTGGCGGCCTATGTGCTGGACTCGAGCGCCTTCAAGCCCGAGGTGAACGCCGTGGCGCAGCGCTACCTGGGGGCGGATTTGCCCGATCCCCGCAACGACGACGAGCGGATCGTCATCGAGGCGGCCGCCCTCGCCGCCCTCGCCGCTCCGTTGAGAAAGGCGCTCGAAGAGGACGGGACGCTTTCGGTCTACGAGCGGATAGATTTGCCCCTCGTGCCGGTTCTCGCGCAGATGGAGCGCGTGGGCGCAAGCATCGACGCAGGCGAGCTCCTCTCTATCGCGCGCGAGACCGAGGAGGGCATCGAGAGTCTCTCCGGGCAGATCTTCGAGTTGGCGGGCGAGGAGTTCAATATCGATTCCCCCAAGCAGGTGGGTCACATCCTCTTCGAGGTATGCGGATTGAAGCCGCTGAAGAAGACCTCGCGCGGCTACTCGACCGATGCCGGGGTGCTCACGAAGCTGGCGCAGGAACACGAGCTGCCCGCCCTCATCCTGAAATACCGCGAGCTCGCCAAGATGAAGAGCACTTATTTGGACGCGCTGCCCCGCATGCGCAAGGGCGATGGACGGCTGCACACCTCCTTCAACGAGACCGTCACGGCCACCGGCCGCCTGAGCTCGAGCAATCCGAATCTGCAGAACATCCCCGTGCGCACCGATTTCGGACGCATGGTGCGGCGCTGCTTCGTGCCGAACAGGGCGGGGGAGCTGTTCGTGTCCGCCGACTATTCGCAGATAGAATTGCGCCTTCTGGCGAACCTCTCCGGCGATGAGCATCTGATTCGCGCCTTCAAGGAGGGGGAGGACTTCCACTCCGAGACCGCCGCGCACGTCTTCGGCGTTCCGGTGGAGGAGGTGACGCCTCAGCTGCGCAGCCGTGCGAAGGCCGTGAACTTCGGCATCGTGTACGGGCAGCAGGCCTACGGCCTCGCGCAGAGCCTGCGCATTCCCTTCGGCGAGGCCCAGGAGATGATAGAGCGCTATTTCGAGGCCTACCCCGGGGTGAGGTCCTACCTCGACAAGCTGGTGGCGGACGCGCACGAGGCGGGCTATGCCGAGACGCTCTTCGGACGCAAGCGCCACATCCCCGAGCTGGCCGCCCGCAATGCGCAGCAGCGTGCCTTCGGCGAGCGCACCGCGTTGAACCATCCCATGCAGGGAACGGCCGCCGACGTCATAAAGATGGCCATGGTGCAGGCATCCAGGCGCCTGCGCGAGGAATTTCCGCAGGTGGAGCTCATGCTGCAGGTGCACGACGAGCTGGATTTGTCGGTTCCCGAGGATCAGGTGGAGGCGGTCTCCGCCCTGCTGCACGAGGTCATGGAGCATGTGGTGGAGCTCGATGTCCCGCTGCTCGTGGATGTTTCGTATGGAAGGAACTGGGCCGAAGCGCACTAGGGTATTATTGGCGGGCTTGAGCCGAAGGGCGCTACGAAGTGGTTTTTGTTTCCCACCACCAGGTGCGCGATGCAGGCTTGGGCGGCAGAGATACACGATGCGGAATAACAAGGAGAAACAAACATGTATGCAATCGTGAAAACCGGCGGCAAGCAGTATAAGGTCGCCGTGGGCGATGTGCTCGCGATCGAGAAGCTCGACGCGGAGCCCGGCGACAAGGTGGAGCTGCCCTGCATCTGCACCGTCGACGACGGCAAGGTGGAGGCCGATCCGGCGGTGGCAGCCGGCACCAAGGTCGAAGCCGTCGTCATGGAGCAGTTCAAGGGCAAGAAGCAGCTCGTCTTCAAATTCAAGCGCCGCAAGAACTACAAGAAGCTGAACGGCCATCGCCAGCAGCTCACCCGCGTGAAGATCGAATCCATCGCCTAACGAGAGGAGTTGAGGTAAATGGCACACAAGAAAGGTCTCGGCAGCAGCCGAAACGGTCGCGACTCCCACGCACAGCGCCTGGGGTGCAAGAAGTTCGCCGGCGAGACGGTTAAGACCGGCATGGTCCTGGTCCGTCAGCGCGGCACGCATTTCCATCCTGGCGACAATGTCGGGCGCGGGAAGGACGACACCCTGTTCGCCCTCTGCGACGGCAAGGTGGATTACACCCGCGGCGTCAAGCGCAAGGTGCATGTGCGTCCGCTGGCCTAGGAGCCGGCTCGCAATTGTGAAGCAGAAGCCCTCCGCGCGGTTTGAACCGCCTCCCTTTTCTTGGACATGAGAAAAGGGAGGCTTCTTTCTATTAGAATGGGGGGGGTGCGGGGCATGCGCCTCGCGGAGCTGAAGGCGGGACGGGCTGCGAGAGCAGAATCTGCAGTGCAGGAGCTGCGGCGCGGCCCCTTCCGACGTTTGATCGAACGCAGGATTATTCGCTATGTTCGTTGACAAAGTTCATATCCATGTGATGGGCGGCGACGGCGGCGCGGGATGCATGAGCTTCCGGCGGGAGGCCCATGTGCCCAAAGGCGGTCCCGACGGCGGCGATGGCGGGCACGGCGGCAACGTGGTCGTTCAGGCGGCCGGGGATGTCTCCTCGCTCATCGATTACCGCTTCAAGCACCACTTCAAGGCGCAGCGCGGCACGCACGGCAAGGGCAGTCGCATGCACGGCGCCCGAGGCGAGGATGCCGTCTTGAAGGTGCCGGTGGGCACGGTGGTGCGCGAGTACTCGGAGGAAGACAAGGCCGCGGGCGACATCGTGGCGGATTTGGTGCGCGACGGCGACAGCGTCATCGTCGCGCAGGGCGGCATGGGCGGCCGCGGCAACATCCACTTCGTGACTTCCACGCGCCGAGCGCCGGCCTTCGCCGAGTTGGGCGAGCCCGCGCAGGAGGGCTGGATCGAGCTCGAGGTGAAGCTGATGGCCGACGCCGCGCTGGTGGGCATGCCCAGCGCGGGGAAGAGCTCGCTCATCAGCCGGATGAGCGCCGCGAAGCCCAAGATAGCCGACTATCCCTTCACCACGCTCGAGCCGAACCTGGGCGTGGTTCGGCTCGAGGATTACGATTACGTGATAGCGGACGTGCCGGGACTTATCGAGGGCGCACACGAGGGACGCGGGCTGGGGCACGAGTTCCTAAGGCACGTGGAGCGCGCGGCTATGATAGTGCACGTGGTGGACATAACGGGCGGCTTCGAAGGGCGCGATCCGGTGCGGGATTACCGCATCATCAAGCGCGAGCTCGAGCTGCATTCGCCCGAGCTGGCGCAGCGTCCCTGTCTGGTGGTGGCCAACAAGGTCGACGTGGCGGGTTTCGAGGACAACATCGAGCGGCTCGCCGCTGCGGTGAAGGAGGACTCGCTGGCCGCCGTGGACGGAAACGAGTTCCTCGATAGCCCTATCGATTCGCGTCTCTTACGGACGAGCGCCATCACCGGGGCGGGCATAGAGCCCTTGAAGGGGACGATCGGCTCGAGGGTGCACGAGATTCGCGAGGCTGCACGCGAGGCGGATGCCGACGAGCCGCACTACGATCATGTCTGGGAGCGCCGCCGCCAGGAGCGCGAGCGCCGCTTCACCGTGACGAAGCTCTCCGCGGGCGTCTACCGCGTCGAGGGGCGCCAGGTGGAGCGCATGGTGGTGCAGACCGACTGGGACAACGAGGAGGCCATCGCCTTCCTCCAGCATCGCATGAAGCGGCAGGGCGTCGACGACGCGCTGGCAGCCGCCGGAGCGCGGGACGGAGACGAGATCCGCATCCTGGGCTATGCGTTCGAGTTCGAGTCCGCGCTCACGCACGAGGACATCTACGGGGAGCTGGAGGACTGATGGGGGCCGAGCGCAGAATCGTCGTGGTGAAGATAGGCTCGTCGACGGTGGTCGAC
>CAJOOG010000042.1 GCA_905236045.1 uncultured Denitrobacterium sp. | reverse complement strand
TCGCCCAAACGGATTTCTACCGCGGACTCTCCTACCTGGCGGATGGATTCGTCGAGGCCGACCACGAGCTCCTCGCGGAACTGCTCGACAAGAAGAAGGACTGACGGGCTGCGAAATCGCGGACCGCAGAGGAGAGGCGAAGCAGAGGGAAGACGAACGAGAGAGAAGGCAGAGAGACCGGCGCGCGCCAGATGGGCGCAAACGCGCTGGAGAGGAGGAGAAGGATGCCGGATACCGAAGAAACAACCGGTCAAGAGAAGACCTATGGAGGCATGACCCGCCGCTCGGTAGTAATCGGCGCAAGCGGCGCAGTGGTTCTTTTGGCCATGGGCGGACTCAAGGCGACGCCTGCGGAGGCGCAAGTACGCCCGCCAGGAGGACAGGACGAGGACAGGATGATCTCGGCCTGCATCCGCTGCGAGCGTTGCGTGGAATCGTGCCCCCGCAACGCCATCCATCCGACGCATATCGAGGATGGCATACTGGGCGTGCGCATGCCGAGCGCCAACTTCAACATCGGCTGGTGCGATTTCTGCCAGGAAGAGAACGGTGGCGACCCCCTGTGCGTTTCCACCTGCCCTTCCAATGCGCTGGCGCTCGCGGACGGCGCGAATGCGAAAAACACCATTCTGGGCAAGGCCGTCATCATCAAAAACTGGTGCCTCGCCTGGTCCAAGTACAACGGCTGCCGTTTCTGCTACGACGCCTGCCCTAGCGATTACGCTGCCATTTACCTGGATGAGTACAACCGCCCTCTCATCAATCGGGCGAACTGCGTAGGGTGCGGAGCATGCCAGAGCGTCTGCGTATCGCTCCAGGAAGGGTCCATTGCCGCGGGGGCGACTTCTCGCGCCTGCATCGTGGTGCCCGAATCCAAGCTCTCGAACTACGAGGAGTAAGCCATGAAGACGAATAAGCTGAGAATCATCATCCCCCTCGCAGTGCTCGCAATCGCCGGCATCGCCTTCGTCTGCCATCTGAACATCGGCACCTTGTCGGCCATCGGCTGGCAGGACGTTGCGGTGCTCTGTCCCATCGGCGCACTTACCACGATGCTGGCGAGCAAGACCATGGTCCCGCGTGCCGTCATCTCGCTGATCCTCTTCGTCATCGGCATCATCCTGGTCGGCCGCGCATTTTGCGCTTGGGTCTGCCCGGTTCCCGTTTGGGGCAAGCTGCGCAGCCTCTTCAAGAAGCCCGAGAAGGACGAGCGCACGGAGGCGTCGAAGAAGGCCCGCGCGGAAATCCTGGGGAACCGCGACAACCCCATCCTCACCGACGAGGAGCTCTTCGAGCTTCGCCGTCACCGCACCGGCATGGCATGCTATGCGAAACCATCCAACTCGCGTCATATCGTCTTGGGATCCGCCTTGGTTTCGGCGGCCATCTTCGGCGTGCCGGTATTCTGCCTGATATGCCCGATCGGACTGTCGTTCGCGCTGGTGTTCACGCTCATCTCGCTGTTCGCCACCGGCGACGTCACCTGGTCGGCTGTGGCCATTCCCGTGATCCTGCTGCTGGAGACCGTGTTCTTCCGCAAGTGGTGCAGCCATATCTGCCCCATCAGCGCGCTCATGAGCCTGCTGTCGCGTTTCAACAAGACCCTGCGCCCGCAGGTCGATACGGCGAAGTGCGTCGAGACCAAAACGGGCGGAGCGTGCGGTCGCTGCTCGAAGGTCTGCGCCCAGGGCGTCGACCCACGCCACCCTGCGTGGGGCGTCGACATGCTCGAGTGCACGAAATGCCACGTGTGCGTGGAGGAGTGCCCGGGGCATGCCATTTCCATGCCGTTCTTCAAGAAGAACTCCGATAAGCCCCAAGAACAGCTCCCCGCTGCGAACGCATCCGAGAAAGCAGAGTAATGAACAAAACCTTGCATGCGCACCCTCTGAGCCCGACACCGCAATCCCATTGCTTTGTCGGACACCCGACGAGCGGCAAAACCGAGCAGATGCTCGAGAGGACCGAGCATCTGCTCGCAGAGGGTGCGCAGGCAAGCGAAATCCTCGTTGTGGGCGCGAGCCCGCAGGCGGTCTCCGATCTCGCCGGACACTTGCCCGAAGTCGGCGCCAAGACGGTGCAGGCGCTTGCGCTTGAAATTCTCCGCAAGCCGCAAGCCCGCGCTTTCACCGGAAGACCGGCTCGCGTCCTGACGGAAGTCGAAGAGCGTTTCCTGGCCGAGGACATGCAGACGAGCAGCCTCAAACGCAAGCTGCGCATGAAAATGGAGTCCTACCTGCGCCAATGCTTGAGCATGATGTACGATGCCGACCCCGATTGGGCCATCGGCGAGGAACTCGGCTATCTGGAACTCTTCCAGGCCAACCTGGCCTTCGCCGGCGGCATGGTCGAAGAAGAGGTGAGCAATTTCGCCGTTCACTATCTCGAGCATGCGGGGTTGGGCGCCTTCGCATACAAGCATGTTCTCGTCGACGATTACCATGCGCTCTCACGCGCTTCGCAAGTGCTCGTCAACTTGCTCGCGCAGGAATCGATAGCAATCAGTTACGACCCCATGCCCTCGGGTCGCATCTACGAGCGTTATCCGTGGGCGAGGGGGGTCGAGGAATTCCTCGCCTTGAACCCGCAGACCGTTGTCCACGAGCTGAAGGATTCACGCCTTCCCGACGCGATTGCAGCCGCGCTCGGGCGCGTGGAGGGCATTCGAGCGCAGGACGACCGGGTCGAGGAAACGGAAGATGGCAGAGACGCCATCATTGCCGAATGGGCCGATTGCGCCGAGGAGGTTGCCGGAGCGAGCGCTGCGGCCACATCCGCGGCAGACACCCCCGATGAGCCCATCGCCTTCGCCACGCTGAACAACGTGGGGCGCGAACTTTCCTGCATCTGCGATTTGGTTGCAGACGCGATCGAAGGGGGCGTGGCACCCGACCGCATTTTCGTAACGTGCGCAAGCGGCGCTTGGCGCTCGCAGGCCAAACGCGCTCTGGAGAAGCGGGGTATAGCCTGCAGGACTTCCTCGCATAAGGGGGCCGTCCTCAAGGGCGATTTACGCGACGAGGGCGCCTACCGCCGCGCTCGAGAGGAAACCATCGAACATCTCCGCGCCGACGCAGACGACGGACCGGCATGGCGTTGCTGGATCGGCTTCGGCGACTACCTGGGAAACAGCGTTGCGGTCTCGAATTTGCGCACCGCGGCGATGGGCATGTCCCTGGTGGAGGCCCTCGAGGCGCTCGATGCGCAAGACTACCGGCATCTCGCCGAAGACTGCAACCCGAGCGAATTCGACGATGTGCTGCAATCGTACCGAGCCGGCAAAGCCATCCTGGCGCAGCCGGTCGACAGTACGGCACCGAGGGAAACGGAGACCGCCGACGAGGAGGACGCCGTGTTCGTCGGCTCCCTCGAAGAGGCGTATGGCCGCACTTTCGACCTAGTTGTATTGGGGGGTTTCGTCAACGGCTACCTGCCTTCGCGCTCCTATTTCGACCGCAGCTCCTTAGCAGCCGACGCCCGCAGGCGGATGCAGAATCGCGACCTCGAGCAGATCTACGCTGTGCTGGGCAGCGTCGCGCGAAGAATCGTATTCACGGGCTTCGAGAAAGCCACCCTGGAGTTTGCCGAGACCCAGAACCTGAGCATCCGGCGCATAATGGCCAAAGACGGCCAACGCATCTGCGCTCTCGAACCGAGCATCTACGCCGGCCTCTTCGCGTAGACTGTCGGCGGCCGCGGGTCGGCCGCAGCGGACGGGCGCGCGAGTCGGCCGCTACTTCGCCGGCATATTCTGCACGCTGGGATCTTGATAGTACTGCGCGTAGTGCTCTTTCCATGCGGGCTGTTCGTCTTGCGGGCGCACACCCATACGCGGCGCGTGAGCCAGGAAGAACTTGCACGTGCCGCAGATTTCCTTCACCGCCACCTCGCGATCGGCGTCCGAAACGAGCATGTCCATGACGTCGGCTTGCTCATGGGCGGGACGCTCGCATACGGCAAAGGCGCAATCGACCGGGCACACCCCGTTCAGCATCGCGTGAGGGCAATGGTCGTAGTTGCTTTCGGGGCCTTCGCACCCCCGCGTTTCCCAGCATTTCATAGGGTTTCTCCTCTTGAACACATGCCCTGTCATCCCATAGGTATACGCACCCGCGGAGATTGGGTCGACGGAGGACACGCTTCGTCTTGCTTATCTCGGAATGATTATAATCAGCCAGCAAGGGACGGAGGACCGTGAAACAAGACGAACAGCATTTCGGCCGCATCGCTTCGGTGTACTTGCTCGGTATGCTGCTAGGCGGACTCTATGTAAGCGTGGTCGCGCCGCTGCGCACGGCGGTGCAGATGGATTTGGGACTGACCAACGACGTCGGCATCTGGATGATCAACATATACACGCTCTTCTATGCCGCCTGCATCCCCGCTGTGGGCAAGCTGGCCGACAGACATGGTCGCGCACGCATTTTCACGCTTTGCATGGCGCTATTCTGCGCGGGAAGTCTGCTGCGCGATCGCCATAACCTTCGCGCTGCTGTACCGCAAGCGGGGCTAACGCGCGATCCTGCTCCTGCTCGGCGGCGCGAACGAGCGCGGACACGGACGGCGTGGCGGGTGTGCTGGCTCGTCTGCCTAGAACTCCTTGAACGCGGCGAAGACGGCCCCGCAGATCGGGCAGGCCTTGATTTCCTTGCCCTTGTGGATATAGCCGCAGCCGGGGCACACGTAGTAGGCTTCATCATCGATCGCATCGAGGTTGTTGTAGGCCGCGAGATACGTTTCCGCATGCACGCTTTCCGCCAACTTGGCCTTGGCGAACACCTTCGCCGCAGCGTCCTTGCCCTCTTTCTGCGCCTTCGCTATGAAGCCGGGATACATGTCCGACGTCTCGTAGATTTCGCCGTAAGCGGCGTCGATGAGCATCAGATCGACGGGGGGCAGCTCCGCAGGCGCGGCCGCCGTCGGGTTTTCATAGTCCGGCTCCTCTGCGCGGACCAGGGCGCTCTCCAGGCGGATGTGCACCTGCTCCGCGAAACTGGCGGCTCGGAACATCCTGCCCACTTGCGTCTTGCCGGCCTCGTCGGCGGCCTGCGCATAAGCGGCGTATTTGGTCGATGCGCCCGTCTCGCCTAGAACTGCGGCCTTCAGGTTCTCGAGCGTGGTACCGATTTCCTGCGAAGCGTCTGCCACGCGGTTCATGTTGCTGGAATTCTCAGCCGTGGGAAGTTCTTCTCGGTTGATCATACGAACCCTCTCCTTCGGTCTTGGGCCTGCCTTGCCGCAAGTATAAAGCACGAACGGGCGGCAAGGTCGCAAACCTTCCGCCCGAAACGCTTACCACGGCAAACTCGCGAGCAAATTCACATGCGGTTTTATGAACTTCATGGATAGTCCCGGCGCATTGCAGAAGACCGCCTTCGAGACCGTCTTCTAACCGACGACCTCCACGAGGGTTATCTCGAAGTTCAGGTCCTTGCCGGCCATCTCGTGGTTCATGTCGAAAGTCGCCACGCCTTCCTCCACGGCCACGACCCTCACGGGGATCGGTCGACCGGAGGGGTCCTGCATGTAGATCGTCTCCCCAACGGGCAGCTGCTCAGCGTTGGGGATGCGGTCGGTCGGAACCTTCTGCACGAGGCTCTCGTCGCGTTGGCCATAGGCTTCCTCGGCGGGAATGTGCACCGTCTTGCTCTCGCCCTTCTCCATCTCCACCACGGCCTTGTCGAAGCCGGGAATCATCTGGCCCGCCATGCACACGAATTCGATGGGCTCTCCCCGGTCCACGGAGGAATCGAACTTCGTCCCGTCGTCGAGCGTGCCCACGTAGTGGACTTTCACGCGCTTTCCTTCGTTGTTGGCCATGGTTGCTCTCCTTCTGCTCGGACGGTGGCCTGCACGCAACGACCCGCAAACTTGAACGCCTGCGGATTGCAGCCGGTGCGAATACAACCAGTTTAGCGGCTTGCGGGGTCAAATGAGCTGCGGGCATCTATTCACCACGAACCCGTGTGTTGCCGCCTCGTGAAAACCGCCGTTTCGCCGTAATGCCAGCCCCTCCCCGTGGTAAGGTGGCTTCAAGCTGTTTCGGCCACAGATGAGGAGCTTCCCATGTCGGATATCGAGGCGATATACGGATCGATGGTTTTCAGCGACGCAGTCATGCGCGAGCGACTGCCCAGCGACTCCTACAAAGAACTCGCCCGCACCATCAAAGAGGGAGAACCGCTCGACCTGGAAATCGCCAATGTGGTCGCGCATGCCATGAAAGAGTGGGCCATCGAGCACGGCGCCACCCACTATACCCACTGGTTCCAACCGCTTTCCGGCATCACCAGCGAAAAGCACGACAGCTTCATGGAGCCCACGGGCGACGGACGCGCCATCACGAAGTTCCGCGGCAAGGAGCTCATCCAGGGCGAGCCCGATGCCAGCAGCCTGCCGAACGGCGGCCTTCGCGCCACATTCGAGGCCCGCGGATACACGGCGTGGGACCCGACCAGCTACGCCTTCATCAAAGACGAGGTGCTGTGCATCCCCACGGCCTTCTGCAGCTACACCGGCGAGGCTCTCGATAAGAAGACCCCGCTCCTGCGCAGCATGAGCGTGCTCTCCGAACAAGCCAATCGTATGCTCGCCCACTTCGGTGAAGACGGGCACCGCATCATCGCCACCGTCGGCGCGGAACAGGAATACTTCCTCATCAGCGAGGCCGACTTCGCCAAGCGCCAGGACCTCATGCTGTGCGGGCGCACGCTCTTCGGCTCTTCGCCGTGCAAGGGCCAAGAGCTCGAGGAGCACTACTTCGGGGCGATTCGCCCCACGGTCAACGAGTTCATGAAGGAACTCGACGACGAGCTGTGGGCGCTGGGCATCCCGGCCAAGACCAAGCATAACGAGGTGGCCCCCTGCCAGCACGAACTCGCGCCCATCTTCACCGAGGCGAACCGCGCCATCGACGAGAACCTGCTCACGATGGAGAAGATGAAGCTTTTGGCCAGCCACCACGGGCTCGTCTGCCTGCAGCACGAGAAACCGTTCGAGGGCATCAACGGCAGCGGCAAGCACAACAACTGGTCGCTGAGCTACGGCAACGTGAACCTGCTCGAGCCCGGCGAGTCGCCCGCAGACAACCTGCGCTTCCTGGTGTTTCTGTCGTGCGTCATCGCCGCGGTGGACGACTACCAGGAGCTGCTGCGCATGAGCGTGGCAAGCGCCGGCAACGACCATCGCCTGGGCGCAAACGAGGCGCCGCCCGCCATCATCAGCATTTTCCTGGGCGACGAGCTCGGCAAAATCGTGGACTCGCTGATTCACGGCCTGTCCTACCAAAGCGCCGAGAAAGTGTCCATGGACCTGGGCGTGGATGTGCTGCCGAATTTCCTGAAGGACAACACCGACCGCAACCGCACCAGCGCCTTCGCCTTCACCGGCAATAAATTCGAATTCCGCATGCCCGGCAGCCAGGTGAACCTCTCCGACGCGAATATGATCTTGAACACCGCCGTGGCCCATGCGCTGAAAGAGTTCGCCGACGCCATGGAGGACAAGGGTTCGGGCCCCGAATTCGAGGCAGCTGCACTCGAGCACATCAAGACCAGCCTGACCGCCCATGAGCGAATCATCTTCAACGGCAACGGCTACGGCGACGACTGGCCCGTGGAGGCCAAGCGCCGTGGACTGGCGAACAATCGCAACACGGCCGACGCGCTGCGTTGCCTCGTGAACCAGAAGAGCTTCGACCTGTTCGACGAGATGGGGGTTCTCGGGGAAGCCGAGATCCGCAGCCGCTACGAAGTGAAGCTCGACAAGTACACCAAGACGCTCAACATCGAGGCGAACGTCATGGAGCGTATGGTCCGCCGCAACTTCATCCCGGCCATCAACGCCTATGCGACCAAAATCGCGAAGGGCATCAACATCGTGCGCGAGGCCATGCCCGATGCCGAGCTGGCAGAACAGCAAGAGCAGCTACAGGTCATACTCTACGGGCTGAAGAAGACCAATCACGCCTTCGAGAACCTGAAGGCCGTGCATGCGCAAGCCGAGGGGATCGCGGACGACAACCAGGCCCAGGCCGATTTCTACGCTTCCACCGTCGTCCCGGCCATGGAGTCCTTGCGTGCGGAGATCGATGCGCTCGAGCCCGTCGTGGACCACGGCTATTGGCCGGTTCCCACTTACAACGACATCTTGTTCTACGTGTAGCTCGGCCGGGGTCGCGTCTAGGCGAGCGAGGGCCTCCGCGCCTGCGAGGGCGACGACAGTGTGCCCCTCGCGCTGCGCACTACGCGCTACTCCGACCGCAGCACCGGGAATGCATCCAGCAACGTGGATGTGGGCAGCCCCACGATATTGTCCCAGTCGCCTTCGTAACCCTCGATCAGATCCGCGCCCGCACCCTGTATGGCATAGGCGCCCGCCTTGTCGTAGCTTTCCCCCTTGCGCAAGTAATCGGCTATCTGCTCGTCGGAAAGCCGCTTGAAGGTGACCTCGCTCGTTTCGCTGAAGGCGCCCTTCCCCATGCTGACCCGGCCATCCTCGTCGGTCTTCAGCAAGAAGACCGCTACGCCGGTTATGACCTCGTGCGTCTTGCCGGAAAGCTTGCGCAGCATGCCCACGCCTTCGGAATAGCTATGCGGCTTGCCGAAGATCCTGCCGTCCAGGACCACCATGGTATCGGCCCCGACAACAGCCACCTCGGGCGCACGCTGGTCTGCCTCGACCGCCAACAGCTCTTGCACGACGGCGCCGGCCTTGCGCTTCGCGAGCTCTCGGGCGGCTTTCGACGGATTCGCGCGCAGCTCGTCGTCGAGCGTCTCGTCCCCCGGCTGATCGGCGGTGCGCACGTAGAACTTCACCCCCGCCTGCTCCAGCAATTCCCGTCGGCGCGGGCTGTTCGATGCCAGTATGATGTCCATGTTTCTCCTTCGTGAATGCAGCCTCCGCCGCCGCCCGCTACAGGCGCTTGCGTCGAGCCCGGTAAGCCGCCATGGGCTCTATGCGCAGGCCCTGCTTGTTGGCGGAAAGGGCCAGGTTTCCCTGAATGTTGGCAGTATAGCCGCTCACCGGCATATTGTCGGCGAAGGCCGCGATGCACGACTGCACGCTGGCCGTCTCCACACGCGCGGCAGGATCCATCAGCTGCCGCAGGACCTCTACGAGCACCCGACGCTTCAAAGGAAGCGGACAGCCGGAAAACCTCGGGGAGACGACGCAGCCCTTCGCATGATCGAGAGGGTCCAGCCAGTCGACGACATCCCGAATGAGGGCTTGCGTCCGCTCCTCGAGCATATCGTCTTCGTCGGCTATCAGGTTCATCGTCCGGCAGAGCGTATCCAGCAAACGCGGATTGCGCTCCTTCGCCGCGGGGACCAAAGTATGGCGAACGTAAGCCCGGAAGCGGTCGGTGTGGGCGTTGGTCGCATCGGTGCGCCAGGCCTCGCCGTTCTCGTCCAGGACGCATACGCATTGCCCGTCCTCCCGCGCATCGAAAGCACGCTGGCGGAGGTACGCCTGCAAGTCTTCTCGGCACAGATCCAAGCACGGACGCGCCACCTGACCGTTCTCGTAGCGCATGCTGCGAAAACCGCCCGGTCCGGTGCCGACGATGCTGCGCATGTAGAAATTCTCGACGCGGTCGTCTTGGGTGTGCGCGGTGAAGATGCGACCCTCCCGCGTGGGTACGCCAGCCCGCCGGCAAAGCAGCGCCAACGCCTCGCGGGCGGCCTGATAGCGTTCCTCGCGCGCAATGGCCTCCATATTGCCGCCCGTCTCCTCCACGAGAGCGTCCACATCCACCTCTCGCAAGAAGAAGGGCGCATCGAGCGCCTGCGCCAAATGCCGCACGAAGACGGCATCTTCTTCGGCGTCGTCCCCGCGCAACTTGTGGTTCACATGGAGCACGCCGAGCGGACCCAGGTCGCCCGAAGCCCGCAGCTCGCTGGCCAAATACGCCAACGCGGCCGAGTCGCTTCCCCCCGAGACCATAAGCAGCACGGGGTTGTCCGGCGCCGCGAGCGCTCGCTCTTCAATCGTTCGGGCAAAGCGCTCGAGTGTCGTTTCGTGAGCCATGCCTTTTTGCCCCGCCGCCTTCCGATAATGCTTTCATTTCATGCTACCACGGCTCTTGCGTACTGCGGTATTCTGAACAGGTGAACAGAATCTCCAGCATATTGAATTTCCGAGACCTGGGCGGCCTGGTGACGTCGGACGGTTCTATCGTCCGGCCACGCAAGCTCTACCGCTGCGCCGCACTTACGAAGACCAGCGCACTCGAGCGCTTGCGCCTAACGGGCTTTTACGACGTGACCTGCGTCATCGACCTGCGCTCCCGCTTCGAGCGCAATCGGACCCCCGAGCCCGCCTTGCCGGGAGTGCGGCCCCTGCAAGCGCCCCTGGTTCCCGCCCGGGCCCTGGGAATCACCCTCAAGGACGACAACTGGCGCGAGCTCATCCGCGGAGATTGGGGGCCGGATACCTACGATGCCTGCGCCCTCTACCGCTCCTTCGCCAGCCCGCAGGTAATCGACAGCTGGAAGGCCATCTTCCACGCCCTGTTGAACGCACGCGGCCATGCGGTGCTCTGGCATTGCACCAACGGCAAGGACCGCACGGGCGTTGTCGCTGCGACCATCTTGCGCACCTTAGGCGTGCCGGACAAGGATATCCGCGCCGACTACCTGCTTTCCAACCAGGGGCTGGAATCCGAACGCAAGCGCATTCGGACAGTGGCGAAGCTCCGCGAAAACGAGCCGGGGGTGGAGAAGAAGCTCGGTGCGCTGCTGGAGGCGCGCGCGGAGTACCTGAATGCCTTCTTCGACGCCATAGACGAGAACTTCGGAAGCTTCGAGGCCTTCTTGGAAGACGCCTGCGGCATAGGCTTCGCTGAAGACGACGAGCTGCGGCATCTCTATCTGCAGTAAGGCAGCCCGGCTACTTCACGGTCACTTTCACTTTCTTGAAGATTCCATTCTGCGTATAGGCATACACATAGCAAGTTCCCTTTTTAACGCCCTTGATCACGCCCTTCGACGTGACGGTCGCCACCTTTCTGTTAGACGATTCGAAGCTGGTCTGACGATGACGCTTGACCGTCAGCTTCTTGGAGGCCGGAACCGGTTTTGTCGTCAGTTTGACGGTCCTGCCCTTCTTGACGCTCACGGCGCCCTTCTTCGCACTGGTGGTGATGGCTTTGTCGTTTCCGACTTTTCCGCCTTTGGTTGCGACATGGACGGTTTTCGAGGTGCATACGACGGTATTGTTCTTGTCGAGCGCGACGACGACGAATTTGTAGTAGGTTCCTTTCTTGACCTTTGCGCTTTTAATTTTTTTGAAGGTCAGGGCCTTTTTCGTAGTCGTTGTCAGCTTCACGTACTTCGTCTTGCCGCATTTATTGCCGTAGACCACGTACTTTTTCGCTCCGGATACGCTCTTCCATTTCAGCTGCACCGAGGTTTTCGTGACTTTGCCGGCTCTGGCCTGCAGCAAAGAGAACACGGTTCCTTTCGCATCGGTCTCGCCCTTCAACGAAACCAGCGCCTTGTCTGCTGCCGCGAAAGACGCGCCCTTCCCGCATGGCGTGCCGTCTTCGCCCATCTGCTTGGCCGGATCCGTAGTGGCAATCGGGTTATTGGCATTCGCCTCCGGAGCAGGATCATCGCTGTATACCAACGTAAGGGTTCCGCTTGTCGATGCGGCATTGACCCCCTTCAGATAAGCGTCCACCTTTCCGTCTTCTTTCAGATAGACCGTAACACCCGAATAAAGGGCGCCGCTTGCGTCTTCTCCGATGCCGGGATCACCGTCGCCGCTTCCGCATGTCCAGTCCTTGCTGCCGATTCGGTAAGTCTTAAGATTGGGACATGCGGAAAATGCTTTCCCGCTCACGTATTCGATGGTATCCCCCAGGACGATCTCGGTCAGATTAGCGCATCCGTAAAACGCTTCCTGCGAAATCCCTTCATATCCGTTTGGGACGATGATTTTCTTAACGGTTGTGTTTCCTTCGAACAGCTTGTCGCCGACCACGCCCTCATAGGAAGTGCTGCTGTTACGCAGATCGTACGTGACCCCGTTATAGGTTACTGATGTCGGAAGCGTCACTTCCTCCGCCGTTCCGTTATAGCCGGTAAGCCAGATGGAGCCCGCCGTATCCGTATCCAGATACAACTTGAAGGTAAAATCTCCGGCAGTTACGTCGGCTTCCTCCGCATGAGCCACCATCGGCGCTGCCAGCAGCATCGAAACCGCAACAGCGCACACCATTAAGATCCCGCCGATTTTTCGTGCAATCCCCTTTTCAAACATCGCAGTGCCCCCTCTGGTTTTCGTCGCTCTCTATTTCACATTCCGATTGCCGTCAAGATGGTTGAACACCCATTGCGTTTTCCTCTTCCCCCGTAAAACGACTTGGGCGTATCCGGATCGGAATGCACCTAACCATAATACTCGAGCGGCCCTCTTGTTTTACCGTGAAATTCGCTCGCATTCGTGGAGACCTATCCAGGATTCTTGCTCGTGCCCTTGACATCGCTCATGCCCTCGACATCGCCGCTACGCACTCGATCCTGCGCGTGGAGACGCCTGCCAGGTACATCTCGATCATGGCCTCCTCGACGCTGGTCTCGCGCCTGCGGTAGCGCTCGAT
>CAJOOG010000041.1 GCA_905236045.1 uncultured Denitrobacterium sp. | reverse complement strand
TTCCAACTACGCTTGGGACGACGGCACCACCGCCGACAGGGAGATCCCCTGGTCCATCGCGCCGAAGCCCCTCGCCGCTCCCGTCGCCGTCGAGGGCCTGGTCTACAACGGGCGGGAGCAGACCGGCGTCGCATCCACGGGCGAAGGCTGCACGGTCTCGGGCGGTACCGCCACGCACGCGGGCTCCTTCACCGCCATCGCCTCGCTCGCGAACCCCAACTACGCCTGGACCGATGGCACGACCGCCGACAAGGAGATCGCCTGGTCCATTGCCCGTGCCGCCAACGTGCTGACCGTGTCCACAGGCAAGGTCGTGCTTACGGGCACGCCCGCCGAAGCGCGGACCTTCACGCGCATCGCCAGGGCGACCTCCGGCAGCGTCGTCTACCAGTCCAGCAGCAAGTACGTGAGAGTGTCCTCCACGGGCAAGGTCACGGTCGCCAAGAACTTCTGCGGCACGGCGAAGGTGACCGTCTTAGCGCCCGAGACCGAAGATTTCGAGGCCGCCTCGCCTCGATCCTTCAGCATAGCAGTGAAGCCCGGCTCGATGACGCTGGGCAGCGCCGTGAACGCGAAGGGCCGCGTCATCAAGGCGAAGTGGGCCAAGATGACCGGGGCCGATGGGTATAGGCTGCGCTATCGCGTGAAGGGCTCGTCGAAGTGGAGCGTGAAGACCGTCTCCTCCTCCAAGGCCGCCTGCATAATAGGCGGCCTGAAGAAGGGCAAGGCCTATCAAGTGCAGATTTGCGCCTACGACAAGCAGACCAAGACTTGGGGTGCCTGGGGTAAGGTCAAGACCGTGAAGGTGGCCAAGTAGCCTCCTTTGCGTCGGCAATGCGGCACTTGCGGGCGATTCTGCGCATGGCGTCGCGCGGACGCGTCGCGGGCGGTACAATGGATGCAGGTAGCATGCGGAGGACGGCAGGGGACATGCAGGGCGGAGACAGGCAGAGACGACGCAGGCCGGGGCAAGCGCCTCGGGCGCTCGCGTGCGCTCTTGCGCTCGTCGCCCTCGGCGCTGCTGTTCTCGGAGCCCTGCAGGTCGATTCGTTCAGTCCGCAGGACGCGGCCCAGACAGTCGTCTCCCCTCCGCTCTTCGACGGCCCGCTCGAGAGTTTGGATCTGGCCGAAGAGGCGGTCCTGCCCGAGGCCGCGCAAGAAGAGGATCTCGCGGCGCTCCAAGATTCCGCTCGCGTCGCGGTTGCCGAAGAATCGACCGCGGTTGCAGCAGACGACGCGGCAGACGACGCAGCAGAAGGCGAAGCGGACGCTGCGACCGGCGAAGTTACGCGCTACCGTGCTATCGAGCAGGAGGCCTACGAGCCTTCGACGGTGCTCGTGATGGCGGATGGCCGCGATCAGGCAGAAGAGCTGGCCCGCCGCATCCGGGAGAGCGGCTTGGCCTCCGATGTCGTCATCGAGGATGCCGACGTGCGGGCCGGGTTCTTCCGCATTCAAACTGCCGAGGGCATAAGCGCAGGCGAAGCAGCGGACCTCCTGCTCCAAGAAGATATCGAAGCGCAACCCAACTTCCTCTACTACGAGCTCGGCGAAGAGTCTGCCGCGCAGGCCGCCGATGCCGACGCGGCCGCGCAGATCGCAGTCCCCGACGCCGTTTCCGGCGGCTGGTTGTGGAGCCGAGGGTCCACCCAGTGGGCGCTCGACGCCATCGATGCCCAACAGGCCTGGCAGCTGCAGAAGACGAACAAGGCCGTCATCGTCGCCGTCATCGACTCGGGCTGCCTCGTCACGCATGCGGACCTGAAGGACAACATCGTCGGCACCTACAATGCCATCTCCGGCGGCACGTCCGTTGCCGACCCCACCGGGCACGGCACTCATGTCGCGGGTATCATCGCCGCGGATGCGGACAATGGCGTGGGCGTGCGGGGCGTCTCCTACGATGCGGGCCTCTACATCGTGAAAGTCATGAAGAAGGACAAGTCCGGCAGCTATTCGGCCGATTCCGCGGACATCATCAAGGGCTACCAGAACATCATCGAGCAGCGCAAGAAGGGCGTCGCCATCCGCGTGGTCAACATGAGCCTGGGCGGCGGGCGCGATAGCAGCCTGGACGCGGACGACACGGCGCTCATCCGCAAAATCGACCTGGCCTGGCGCAGCTACGGCGTGCTCACGGTCGCCGCCGCGGGCAATGATGGCCAAAAGTCCGCCTACACCTGCTTCCCCTGCGATGCCTCCGAGGGCATCATCGGCGTCATCAACGTCGATTCCCGGCGCAAGCGCTCCTCGTCTTCCAATTACAACGTGGGCGCTCAGCGCACCAAGGTCCTCTCGGCTCCTGGGGAGAGCATCCAGAGCACCTCCAACGACGGCGGCTACGAGACCATGAGCGGCACCTCGATGGCGAGCCCCTGCGTCGCCGGCGTGGCCGCGCTGCTCTTCGCCGCCGATTCGAGCCTCACCCCCGCGCAGGTAACCGACCTGCTCTGCTCGACCGCCACGGACCTCTATACCGGAGGCTTCGACAAATACAGCGGCTACGGCGAGGTCAACGCGTACGAGGCGGTGCAGGCGGCGCAATCCGGCGCACGGCTGACCGGGGCCACGAGCGTGAAGAAGGGAGCGAAGCTCTCGCTGGGCGTGAAGGGCGCAAGCGGCGCCTGGACCTGGTCGAGCGATGCGACTTCGGTCGCCACGGTCAGCGGCAGCGGCGTCGTCTCCGGCGTGTCCGCGGGGTGGGCCACCATTACCGCGACGAACGGCACGCAGACGCTCAAGCGCACCGTAGGGGTCTACAGCGCGTCGCTTTCGGGGTCTTCGAAGGTCGCTTACGGCTCGAGCATCAAGCTCTCGCTATCCGGCACCCCCGACGGCGTCTGGAAGTTCTCGAGCTCGGATAAGTCGGTGGCCACCGTCACGCAGGCGGGCAAGGTCAAGGGCCGCGGGCTCGGCACGTGCACCATTACCGCCACGCTCTGCGCCAATACGAAAGTGAAGATTTCCAAGAAGATCAAGGTGAAGGCCAGAAGCGTCTCCGCGGCCAAGGTGACGGGACTCAAAGCCAGCTACGTCTACACCGGCAAGGCGATTCGACCCAAGCCCACGGTGAAGGTGGGAGGCGTCAAGCTGAAGAGGGGAACCGACTACACGCTGTCCTATTCCTCCAACGTGAAGCTGGGCGTGGCCAAGGTCGTCATCAAGGGGAAGGGCAACTACACAGGCAAGGTCAAGCGCACCTTCGTCATCCGCCTGAAAAAACGGCGCTGCTGAGAAGCGCCTTCGGATCCCGACGTGGGTCGCCTGGATGCCCGCCTTCGCGCTCGCCGCCCGCCGGCCTGCCGTTCAAGTAAAGGCTGCTTATTTTCCGCGTTCTACATAATGCCGTGTATAATCGCTTGAACATGCAGCAACAACGAGAGGTTGGGGGTTTGCGATGGCTCGTTATCGAAGCGCTCGCGTATGCTCTGTTTTCGCGATGGCTTGCCTGATCGGCCTTCTTTCCTTGGGCTTCGTGCATGGTCAGGCCTATGCCGCATCCGATTCGTCCGCGACTGCGACCAAGTCCGCGGCTGCGACTGCGATCGAGACCGAGACCGCGACGACGGTGCAGGCGGCTTCCACGATGGAAGCGCAAGCGTCGAGTACCTCCGCGCAGTCGGAGCAGTCGATCCAGTCGGACTCCGCCGCCGCCAGTGCCGCCGCCTCTGCCAGCACGCAGGCCTCCGCGACCGAGACGACCGCCGCGACCGAGACGGCTGCCGCCTCTTCAGCTGCCCAAGCCCAGAGCAGCGCCAAGACGACCACCACGGCTGCCGCGACCTCCGCCAAGGCGGCCTCCACGACGAAGGCGGCCTCCTCCACCAAGGCGGCCTCCACGGCGAAGGCGGCCGACAAGGCGA
>CAJOOG010000040.1 GCA_905236045.1 uncultured Denitrobacterium sp. | reverse complement strand
CGGCGGCAACCGCGGCGGCTCGCGCGGAGGAGACCGCGGAGGCTTCCGCAAGGGCGGCTTCGGCGGCTCGCGCGGGGGAGACCGCGGGGGCTTCCGCAAGGGCGGCTTCGGCGGCTCGCGCAACGACTACCGCGGCTAAACGACCGAGTCCGGGCGTTTTCCGGAAAAGCGCAGGCAGGAGGCTGCCATGAAGCAGCGTAAGAAAATGCTCGTCATCGATGGGTATAACGTTTTGCGCAGCGGCAGCCGCTACCGCCACCTGCGCGATGCGGAGGATTTCACCCACGAGACCTTGAACAAGGTCCGCGAGTCGCTTATCAACGATGCGATCGCCTACATGGGGCGTGACTATACGCGGGCCTACGTGGTGTTCGATTCGGCCGACAACCTCGAGTCCGAAGGCAGCGACGAGGCGATCGGGGGCGTGCACGTAGTCTTCAGCGGGGCCGGGCGCTCCGCGGACACGGTAATAGAGAAGCTCGCCCACGATGCACGCGAGAGCGGCTGGGAAGTGATGGTGGTGACGAGCGACGCCACCGTGCAGGACACGGTCTTCGGCCTGGGGGTGGACCGCATGAGCGCAGAGGGCTTCGGCCGCGAGGCGGATATGCTCGACGAGGAATCGCGCCAGGAGCGCGGGCCCGCCCTGAAGCGCAAGGCCACGGTGGCCGATCGGGTGGATGCCGATACTCTGGCGAAGTTGAAGGCCCTGCGCGAGCGGGGCTGAGCCCGCTGCCCGGGCCCCTCGTCGTATCCCCGCACGCGGGCTCATTCCGCAGAAAAATTCCATGCTTCGAAAAAATTTTCCTTGACTCGGCCCCTGCGCCGCCGTAATCTACCAATTCGCGTCTTTTTGCAAGAACACGGTCAATCCAAAGGAGGAACCAGCCCGTGGCAGAAGCACAAAACACCGCTCCCACCAGCCTTTACAGGAGCCGTCGAAGCTTCGCGAAGATTCCGAGCGTCATGGACGTCCCGAATCTCATCGCCATCCAGACGGAGAGTTTCAACTGGCTCAAGACCGAAGGCCTCGCCGAGGCATTCCAGGACATCTGTCCCATCGAGAGCAACACCAAGGACATGCTCGTCGAGATCGGCGAGCACGAATTCGGCGACCCGAAGTACTCGGTCGACGAATGCAAGCGCAAGGACCTCAGCTATCAGGCCCCGCTCTTCGCGGAGGTGCGCTTCACCAACATGGAGACCGGCGAGATCAAGGAGCAGGACGTCTTCATGGGCGACTTCCCCATGATGACCCCCCGCGGCACCTTCATCATCAACGGCACCGAGCGCGTCGTCGTCTCCCAGCTGGTCCGCAGCCCGGGCGTCTATTTCGGGGAAGAGCGCGAGAAGACCAGCAACAGGCTCGTCTACAACGCCAAGGTCATCCCGAGCCGCGGCGCCTGGCTCGAGTTCGAGACCGACAAACGCGACATCCTCTCCGTGCGCATCGACCGCAAGCGCAAGCAGCCCGCGACCCTGTTGCTGCGTGCGCTGGGCCTGGCGGAGACCCGCGACGAGATGGTCGAGATTCTCGGCGAGAGCGAGATGGTGCTCCGCACGCTCGACCGCGACCCGGCCACCACGCGCGACGAGTCCCTCATCGAGCTCTACAAGCGCTTCCGTCCCGGCGAGCCGCCCACCATCGACAGCGCCCGCACGCTGCTCGAGGGCCTCTTCTTCAACCCGCAGCGCTACAACCTGGCGAAGGTCGGCCGCTACAAGATCAACAAGAAGCTCGGCTTCGACCTCGAGAACGATTCCTCCACGCTCACCGAGGACGATATCGTCGCGACCATGCGCTACATCGTGGCGTTGCATGAAGGCGAAGAAGGCTATGTCACCGACGATATCGACCACTTCGGCAACCGTCGCATCCGCACTGTCGGAGAGCTCATCCAGAACCAGTTCCGCATCGGGCTCTCCCGCATGGAGCGTGTCGTGCGCGAGCGCATGAGCATGCAGGAGCCCGACGATATCACGCCGCAGAGCCTCATCAACATCCGCCCGATCGTGGCGGCCATCAAGGAGTTCTTCGGCAGCTCCCAGCTCTCGCAGTTCATGGACCAGTCCAATCCAGCCGCCGGCATCACCCACAAGCGCCGCCTGAGCGCACTGGGCCCGGGCGGCCTGTCCCGCGAACGCGCCGGCTTCGAGGTGCGCGACGTGCACACCAGCCACTACGGGCGCATGTGCCCCATCGAGACGCCTGAAGGCCCCAACATCGGTCTCATCGGCAGTCTGGCCACCTATGCCCGCGTGAACAGCTACGGCTTCATCGAGGCCCCGTATCGCCGCGTCGTGGACGGGAAGGTCACCGACGAGGTCGAGTACCTGACGGCCGACGAGGAGCAGAAGCACACCATCGCTCAGGCCAACGAGATCTTCGACCCAAAGACCCGCATCTTCGGCGAGACCATCGACGGGAAGTTCGTGAAGAAGGCCCGCGTGCTGGCCCGTACCCGCAACTCCAAGGGCGAGTTCGGCGATCCGGACGAGGTACCCGTGGAGAACGTCGACTATATGGACGTCTCTCCGCGCCAGATGACCTCGGTGGCCACCTCGCTCATCCCGTTCCTCGAGCACGACGACTGCAACCGCGCCCTGATGGGTTCGAATATGCAGCGCCAGGCCGTGCCGCTGCTGAAGCCCCACGCCCCGCTGGTCGGCACGGGCATCGAGCACCGCATCGTGGTGGACTCCGGCGAGATCCTCATCGCCCAGAATCCCGGCGTGGTCGATTACGTGGACGGCGAGGTCATCATTATCGACACCGACGAGGGCGACTACGACGAGTACTTGGTCCCCAAGTTTCAGCGCTCCAACCAGAGCTATTGCATCAACCACCGCCCGATCGTCCGCAAGGGCGATCGCGTGGAGGCGGGCGATGTGCTGGCCGACGGCCAGAGCTGCGACGGCGCGGAGCTCGCGCTGGGGCAGAACCTCATGATCGCCTACATGCCCTGGGAAGGCTACAACTACGAGGACGCCATCATCATCAGCGAGCGCGTGGTGTCCGAGGACCTGCTCACGAGCATCAACATCGCCGAGTACGAGATTGACGCGCGCGAGACCAAGCTCGGGCCGGAGGAGATCACCCGCGAGATTCCCAACATCAGCGAGGACATGATCTCCGACCTCGACGCCGACGGCATCATTCGCGTGGGTGCGGAAGTCAAGCCCGGCGACGTCTTGGTGGGCAAGGTCACGCCCAAGGGCGAAACCGAGCTCACCGCCGAGGAGCGCCTGCTGCGCGCCATCTTCGGCGAGAAGGCCCGCGAGGTCCGCGATACCAGCCTGAAGGTGCCCCATGGCGCCGGCGGACGCGTCATCGACATCCAGCGCTCCAGTCGCGATGACGGCGACGAGCTCTCGCCCGGCGTGAACGAGCAAGTGCGCGTCTTCGTGGCGCAGAAGCGCAAGGTGCAGCAGGGCGACAAGCTCTCCGGCCGCCACGGCAACAAGGGCGTCATCAGCCGCGTCCTGCCTGTGGAGGACATGCCGTACCTGGCCGACGGCACCTCCGTCGACGTCATGCTCAACCCGCTCGGCGTGCCTTCGCGTATGAATGTGGGGCAGCTGCTCGAATGTCATCTGGGCTGGGCCGCCAAGTGGGGCTGGTCCGACGACCCGAACAGCACCGAGCCGGTGAACCACTCCATCCACGTGTCCACGCCGGTCTTCGACGGCGCGACCGAGGCGGAGATCGCCGATGTCATCCAGAAGGCCAACCGCAACCTCATCAACATCAACCATGCGAAATACGGCGACATGGCGCGCGACGAGTTCGTCCCGCAGCTCAACGAGTTCGGCAAGACCACGCTCTACGACGGCCGCACCGGCGAGCCGTTCCGCGAGCCCATTACCGTGGGCTTTCCCTACTTCCTGAAGTTGGGCCACATGGTCGACGACAAGATCCACGCCCGCTCGACCGGGCCCTACAGTCTCATCACTCAGCAGCCCCTGGGCGGCAAGGCCCAATTCGGCGGCCAGCGCTTCGGCGAGATGGAGGTCTGGGCGCTCTACGCCTACGGCGCGAGCAACGTGCTCCAGGAGATTCTCACCATCAAATCCGACGACACGGTCGGCCGCGTGAAGAGCTATGAGAGCATCGTGAAAGGCGAGAACCTGCCCGCCGCCGAGGTCCCCGAATCCTTCAAGGTCTTGGTCAAGGAAATGCGCTCCCTGTGTCTGAACGTGGAGATGCAAGGCGAAGAGGGCGTGGTCGACGTGGCGGAGAGCCACGAGGAGCAGGATGAGGACAGCAAGGTCCTCAGCGGGCTCATGGAAGCCGCCCGCAAGACCGACGACGAGCAGGACGATGCCCTCTCGAGCATCGCCGCCGAGCTCTCCGATCTGCTGGCGGAGGATTTGAAGGACGGCGATGGAGGAAACGACCTCATCGGCGGGGGAGAGGAGTAAGCGATGACCGAGTACGACGTTCAGAACTTCGATGCCATCCGCATCTCCCTGGCCAGCGCCGAAGACGTGCGACAGTGGTCGCATGGCGAAGTGAAGAAACCCGAGACCATCAACTACCGCACGCTCAAGCCCGAGAAGGACGGCCTGTTCTGCGAGCGTATCTTCGGTCCCACCAAGGACTGGGAGTGCGCCTGCGGCAAGTACAAGCGCATCCGCTTCAAGGGCATCGTGTGCGAGCGCTGCGGCGTGGAAGTCACCCGCAGCAAGGTGCGCCGCGAGCGCATGGGCCACATCGAGCTGGCGGCCCCGGTCAGCCACATCTGGTATTTCAAGGGCTCCCCGAGCCGCCTGGGATACCTGCTCGACATCCCGCCGAAAGACCTGGAGAAGGTGCTCTATTTCGCGAGCGCCATCGTCACCAAGGTGGATAAGGAGGCCCGTGAGAGCGACGAAGCCGATCTGCGCGACGAGCTCGAGGCGGACCTGGAGGAGCTCGATGCCGAGCGTGAGCGCCTGGTCGCGAGCGTGCGTCGTCTGTCGAACGATTACGTGCCCGACGACGACGAGTTCGTGGACGATATCGAAGAAGAAGAGCGCATGACTCCCGAAGAGGTGGAAGACGAGCTCGCCGACATCTACGAGGAGTTCAACGAGCGCAAGGCGCTGCGTTCCGAGGCCTTCGAGCAGTTCATGAAGATCGAGCCGAAGCAGCTCGTCGCCGACGAGGCCCTCTACCGCGAGATGCGCTTGAACTATAGCGACTACTTCCATGGCGGCATGGGCGCCGAGAGCGTCCGCGAGCTGCTCGAGGAGATCGACCTCGACGCCGTGGGCGAGGAGCTGCGCGAGATCATCGCCCACGGCAAGGGCCAGAAACGCGCGAAGGCCGTCAAGCGCCTGAAGGTGGTCGACGCCTTCGTGAAGAGCGACAACAAGCCCTCCGACATGATTCTCGACGTGATTCCGGTCATCCCGCCCGACCTGCGCCCCATGGTGCAGCTCGACGGCGGCCGTTTCGCCACGAGCGACTTGAACGACCTCTACCGCCGCGTCATCAACCGCAACAACCGCCTGAAGCGCTTGCTCGACCTCGGGGCGCCCGAGATCATCGTGAACAACGAGAAGCGCATGCTGCAGGAGGCGGTCGACTCCCTCTTCGACAACGGCCGCCGCGGCCGTCCCGTCACGGGGCCGGGCAATCGCTCCCTCAAGAGCCTTTCCGACATGCTGAAGGGCAAGCAGGGCCGTTTCCGCCAGAACCTGCTCGGCAAGCGTGTCGACTACTCCGGCCGCAGCGTCATCGTCGTGGGTCCGGAGCTGCAGCTGCACCAGTGCGGCCTGCCCAGCCAGATGGCCCTCGAGCTCTTCAAGCCCTTCGTCATGAAGCGCCTGGTGGAGCTGGAGTACGCCAACAACATCAAGGCGGCCAAGCGTGCCGTGGAGCGCGGCGCCAGCTACGTGTGGGACGTGCTCGAGGAGGTCATCACCGAGCATCCGGTGCTGCTGAACCGTGCTCCCACCCTGCACCGTCTGGGCATCCAGGCCTTCGAGCCGGTGCTGGTGGACGGCAAGGCCATCAAGCTGCATCCGCTGGTTTGCACCGCCTTCAACGCGGACTTCGACGGCGACCAGATGGCCGTGCACGTGCCGCTTTCCAGCGCTGCGCAGGCCGAGGCGCGCATCCTCATGCTCTCCGCGAACAACATCAAGTCGCCGGCGCATGGTCGCCCGCTCACCATCCCCACGCAGGACATGATCATCGGCCTGTACTACCTGACCACGCCCCGCGATGGCTTCGAGGGCGAAGGGCGCGTCTTCGACGGCTTCGCCGATGCCCGCCATGCCTTCGACGCACACGCGGAACTCGACACGCAGGCCAAGATCTTCGTGCGCCTGACCCACGATGTCGACGTGTCCGAATCCTTCGGCACCTTCGAGCATTACAAGGCCGGTCAGCGCTTCGAGACGACGATCGGGCGCATCATCTTGAATAGCGTCCTGCCCGACGACTACCCGTTCCTCAACTACGTGCTGAACAAGTCCGAGGTGGGCAAGCTCATCAACGACTGCTGCGAGCGCTACACGACCAGCCAGATGGAGCCCATCCTGGACGGCCTGAAGAGCTTCGGCTACCACTACGCCACCAAGGCGGGCCTCACGGTATCGGTCTACGACGCCACGATGCCCCCGAACAAGGACGAGATCCTCTCTGCCGCCGACGAGAAGGTCGCCGCGACCGAAGACGATTACGAGATGGGCCTCATCACCGACGAGGAACGCCATAAGCAGGTCATCGACATCTGGACCGACGCCAACGAGGAAGTCGGCAGCGCGATGTACTCGAACTTCGACCGCTACAACCCCATCTACATGATGGCGGACTCCGGCGCTCGAGGCAACGAGAAGCAGATGCGCCAGCTGGCCGGCATGCGCGGTCTCATGTCCGACCCGAAGGGCGAGATCATCGACCGTCCTATCAAGGCGAACTTCCGCGAGGGCCTCTCCGTGCTCGAGTACTTCATCTCCTCGCACGGCGCTCGCAAGGGCCTCGCCGACACCGCCCTGCGTACCGCCGACTCGGGTTATCTGACCCGCCGCCTGGTGGACGTGGCGCAGGATGTCATCGTGCGCGACCTGGATTGCGAAAGCACCGAGGGCGTGCCTTATGCGCTCATCAACGCCAAGGGCGAGCTCGACGAGAACCTCGTCGGGCGCTGCCTGGCCGAGCCCGTGGTGGATTCCAAGGGCGAGGTGCTGCTCGAGGCGCAGGAGTACATCACCGGCCGTGCCCAGATGCAGGAATGGGTGGATGCCGGCGTCGAGGAGGTCGTGATCCGCACGATCATGACCTGCCATGCGGAGCACGGCGTATGTCAGAAGTGCTACGGCTGGGATCTGGCCACGGGCCGTCCCGTGAACGTGGGCACGGCGGTCGGCATCATCGCCGCCCAATCCATCGGCGAGCCCGGCACGCAGCTGACGATGCGTACGTTCCACTCCGGCGGCGTCGCCGGCGACGACATCACGCATGG
>CAJOOG010000039.1 GCA_905236045.1 uncultured Denitrobacterium sp. | reverse complement strand
CGGGCGCTTCGGCCGCTGCCCGAGTCGCTGCAGCGGCGGCGCGGGCAGCCTTCCTCTCCGCCCGCTCGGCGTCTGCCTCGGCTTTGCTCACCAGGCAGCCGCAATAGTTCTGGCGGTACATGCCCAACTTACGGCTTCTGCGCGTGGCTTGCGGATAGTACGGGCGAAAATCCTGCCAGATGCAGGCCAGGCCCCACGCCGCAGCCGCCCGTTCCAATTCCTCGTGGCAAACCTCCGAAAGCTGGTAGGGGCTCACGGCGAGCGTGGTGCTCAGGGCTTCGAAGTCATGGGCGGCCGCGTAATTCGCCGCCTCCTCCAGACGCATGCGGTAACACGCCCGACAGCGCTCTTCGCGCGTTCCTCCTGCGGCGTGGACGGCTCCGGGGCCCTTGTCCCAAACTTGCTTGTCCCAGGCGCCCTCGACCACGTCGATGCCCTGTCCTCCGGCCCAGTCGAGTAACGTCTCCAGCCGATGCCGGTATTCCGAGGCGGGTTGAATATTCGCGTTCATGTAGGCGATGGTCATGTCGTGGCCCTGCTCCGCCAGCAATCGCACGGGCTCGAGCGAACAGGGTCCGCAACAGGCATGCAGCAGCAACTTCATGTCAAAAGGTCCTCTCCCATCTCCGTCGCCCAGTCCGCCGCCGTCCGCTACGAGCGGGGGTTCTGCGGAGCGCCGGCACCGGTCGCTCTCTTGGAGCTTTCGTCCCATAGGGCAACGGGCTTCGCTTCTCGGCCTCTCTCGGTGGCCAGGCCCCCGTCGAGGGGGCTGCGGTTGGGATAGCCCTCCAGCGCTCGGCGGCTGTGGCAAGGCGGTAGCTCGCAGGCCCATTGCTCGAATTCCAGCAGCGAGCCGTGCTTCACGCTGTCCACGTCGAAGCCGGTATCGTCGATGAGCTCGTCGGTCACCAGAAAGGCGTCCATGCCCGCTTGCAGGCAGACCATGTCGTCGATGGTGTTGTTGCCCACCATCAGCACGCGCTCCGGCGTCTCCGCGGCGCCCGCAATCGCCAGGTTCTCGTAGTAGAAGGCCAGCTGGGGCTTCACGGCGGTGCTGTTGTCGAAGGTGGTTATCCGGGCGAAATACGCCGGGTTCACGCCCGCCCAGCGCAGGCGCGGGAGCACGCCCTCGAGCGGAAAAAGCGGCATGGTCGTCAGATAGAGCGGGTAGCCCTTCGCGTGCAGATGCGCGACGACGCGATTTGCCTGGGGCTTGACAACGATGCCCTGCCCGCAGGCCTCGAATTCATTGCGGTAGAAGTCCAGTAGGAATTCCCGGGCCCGTTGCATCTGCTGCGCGTTCAGCGGGGATTCCTCTTCCTCGTGCTCCCGCGCGAACGTGCGCCAGAAGGCCTGGCTGTTCGTCTCCTCGGGCGAATGTTCGCTCATGGCGTGCATTCCGCGGTTCAGCGCGTGTACGAAAAGCTCCGCGTCCATTCCCGCGCGGTGCAGCTTCTCGTCGAGGGTTTCGTAGTAGGCCTCCAGGAACCGGCGCACGGGCATGGGCAGCAGCGTGCCGTCCATGTCGAAGAATATCGCGTCGTAGGGGGCTTCGTCGGCCATGGGTCCTCCTAATGGATAAGCATCGCATCGCCGAACGAGAGCATGCGGTAGGAGCAATCGATGGCATGGCGGTAGGCGTTCATCACGAAATCGCGGGTGCTGAAGGCGCTCACCAGCATCATCAACGTGCTGCGCGGCACGTGGAAATTCGTCACCAGGGCGTCCACCACGTTGAATCGGCTGCCAGGCAACAGGAAGAGGCTGGTTCGGGCGCCCTCGCGTGCGACGAGGCGCCCCTGTTCCCCATCCCAGGCGCTCTCCAGGCTCCGCACGCTCGTGGTCCCCACCGCGATAACGCGATTGCCCCGCGCGTGGGCCGCCTCGCAGGCTTCTGCCACCTCCTGCGGGACGGTGTAAGTCTCGGCGTGCATGGCGTGCTGCGCGGGATCGTCTTCTTCCACGATGCGGAAGGTGTCGATGCCCACCTGCAGCTCCACGGTCTGCCAGCCGACGCCCTTCGCCTTGGCCGCCTCTATCAGCTCCGGTGTGAAGTGGAGCCCGGCGGTGGGCGCGGCGGCGCTCTTCTCGCGACGCGAGTAGACGGTCTGGTACATCTCCTTATCGCCCGCATATCCGTGGATGTAGGGCGGCAGGGGGGTGTTGCCCACGGCATGCACCGCCTCGTCGAGAGTGGGGAAGGCTTCGGTGGAGAGATTCACGATGCGCTCTCCCCGGCCCTCGTCTTCGAAGCCCACGACTTCGGCGGAGAGCACCACGCGTCCCTCGGCGTCGGCGAAGTCCACGCAGGCTCCTGGCTTCAAGCGCTTGCCCGGGCGCACGAGCGCCTCCCAAAGCGCGTTGCGGTTGTCGTTTGCCGCGGCTGCATGGGGGCGCAGCAGGAATACCTCCGCCTGGCCGCCGGTCGCGCGTTTCGCGCCCAGAAGACGCGCCGGCAGCACGCGGGTTTCGTTGGCCACCAGCACATCGCCGGGGTCCAGGTAGTCGAGGATGTCGCGGAAGATGCGGTCTTCGAGTGCGCCCGTGCGCCGATCCATCGCCAGGAGCCGGCACTCGTCGCGCACGGGCCAGGGCTCCTGCGCTATGCGCTCGGGTGGCAATTCGTAGTCGAAGTCTTCGGTCTTCATCGTTTCCCCTCGGGTCCTCGCCCCGTGTCCGCTTCCCGCGTCCCTCGCGCGGCCGATTCGACTTACCATGGTAACTTACTCCGGCCGCGCGAGGGGGAAGTATGCGATACTTTGTCGCGATGCCGAGGAGGACCATGACATTATTCGACGTGAATATCGAAGCGCAATGCGGTCACGCCCGGGCGCTTTCCTTCGAGACCGCGCACGGCACGGTGCGCACGCCCCTGTTCATGCCCGTGGGGACGCATGCCACGGTCAAGGGCATAACCAACGAGGTGCTCGAGCGCATGGGCGCGCAGATCGTGCTGGCCAACACCTACCATCTCTTCATGCGTCCCGGGGTGGAGGTGGTGAAGGAAGCCGGCGGCGTGCAGCGCTTCATGGCCTATGACGGCCCCATGCTCACCGACAGCGGCGGGTTCCAGCTTTTCAGCCTGAACCACATGATGAAGACGGATGCGGACGGCGTGAGCTTCCGGGCGCTCGACTACGATGGCAGCAGGCATCGCTGGACGCCCGAGCGCAACATGGAGATTCAGCAGGACATCGGAGCCGATATCGTCATGCAGCTCGACCAGTGCATAGGATACCCGGCCCCGAAGTCCGATGTGGCTGCCAGCACGAAGCTCTCCTGGGAGTGGGGAGAGCGCTGTCTGATGGCGCATACGCGCACCGACCAGGGGCTCTTCGCTATTCAGCAAGGCGGCATGCATCTGGATCTGCGCCTGGAGAGCGCCCGCAGGCTGGTGGAGGGCGAACGGCGCGCCCAAGCGGAGGGCCTGTGCGGGTATGCGGGTTTCGGCATCGGGGGCTACAGCGTGGGCGAGGATCACCAGACCATGTTCGAGACGCTCGGGCGGGCCGCACGCGCCCTGCCCGAGAATCGGCCGCGCTACCTCATGGGGGTGGGCAACCCCACCACGCTCGTGCGAGCCGTGCGCGAAGGCGTGGACATGTTCGACTGCGTGCTGCCCACCCGCACGGGGCGCATGGGCACCGTCTTCAGCAGCGCGGGCCGCATGAACCTGAAGAACGCGAAATACGCGCGCGACTTCGGTCCGCTCGATCCGCAATGCACCTGCCCGGTGTGTCGCACCTACACGCGGGCCTACCTGCGGCATTTGGTGAAGCAGAACGAGATGCTGGGAGCCATGCTCCTCTCCGAGCACAACCTCTTCTTCCTGATAGACCTCATGCGCCGTGCGCGGGAGGCCGTGCTGGCGGGCGCCTACGAGGAGTTCTTCTCCGACTGGATGGCAAGTGCGGCGGCGAACGACTTCTGACGCCGGGCTGCGTTCCGCGTCAGCGCGCCAGGCCGCCCACGTCAGTGCGAGCTGTGAAAAAAGAGTCGGGTCGGTGCGAACTGTCCGCATTGTGGCATAATGCAAAAGTTCGTACCAAAGGGGAGCGCCTTCGGAAGAGGCGCGGGAAAAGGAAAAACCAATGGCGGAAGCTAACAAGAGCAAGAAGAAACGCAACCGCGGCAACGATCGACGCAACATCTGGCTGCTCGTGGTCATGACCCTCCTCATCGTGGGGTCGATAGGGGTATTCACGCCTCCTTCGGAGAAGATCAACCAAGGCCTCGACATCCAAGGCGGCCTGTCGGTGGTTCTCACCGCCAACAGCACCGACGGCGAAGAGGTCACCTCCGAGGATATGGAGGCCTCGCGCGATATCATCGAGGCGCGCGTCAACGCCCTGGGCGCCTCGGAAGCCACCGTGCAGATCCAGGGCAACAACCAGATCCTCGTGCAGATTCCCGGTCTCTCCGACACGCAGACCGCCCTCGATACCATCGGCAAGACCGGCAACCTCGAGTTCGCGCGCTTGGACAGCTTCACCGACGAAACCGTCAAGACCAAGATCGAGAACGGCCAGATTCAGCAGAATTCCACCGTCACCGACGACTACGGCAACAGCCTCCCTGCGGAGAACGCCACCAACCTGACGGTTGAGGAGGGGACCTACACCCCCATCATCACCGGCGCCAACATCAGCCGCGTCTACGTCGACCGTGAAAACGGCACCGGCCCCGATTACGCCGTTAACATCGAGCTCGATTCCGAGGGCGCGCAGGCCTTCGCCGACGCGAGCCGCGATCTGGTCTCCGACCACGGGAAGATCGTCATCATCCTCGATGGCGAGGTGAACAGCGCTCCTGCCGTGCAGTCGGAGATCACCGACGGCAAGGTGCAGATCACGGGCGACTACACCCAGAATGAGGCCAACGCGCTCAAGACCGTGCTGGAGAGCGGCTCCCTGCCGGTGAGCTTCACCTATTCCCAGTCCGAGACCGTGGGCCCGACCCTCGGCCAGGACGCGCTGGCCACGGGCGTCGTCGTCGTTCTCGTCGGCCTCATCATCGTCATGCTCTACCTGCTGTTCTTCTACAACGGGCTGGGCCTTATCACCGCCGCGGCGGTGGCTGTGTTCGCCGTCATCTACCTGGGCCTGCTCGCCCTGCTCTCGTCCTTCGGGCTGTTCAGCCTCTCCCTTTCCGGACTGGCGGGCGTCGTGCTCACCATCGGTATGGCGGCCGACTCGTCGGTCCTCACGCTCGAGCGTTTCCGCGAGGAGATACGCTTCGGCCGAAGCGTGCGCGCGGCATCCATAACCGGCGTGCGGCATGCCATCATGACATCCATCGACGCCGACCTGGTGTCGCTGGTCACAGCGCTCTCGCTGTTCTTCCTGGCCAGCAGCGGCGTCAAGGGCTTCGGCCTCACGTTGGCGCTCGGCATCATGTGCGACATCGTCATGATGCTGCTCTTCAAGGCGCCGCTTATCCGCTTGCTCGCGCCGCATCACATCGCCAAGCACCCCGGGTTCTGGGGCATTAAGGACTGCCAGAAGGCATCCGTGGCGTATCGGGAGCTCGCCGAGGCTGAAGGCGAGAAGGTGGAGACGGCCGTTTCCGCCGAGGCCATCAACAGCTCGGACAACGAGGCCTATGCCACCCGCAAGGGCGGGGAGGCCGGATCTGCTGCCGCCCGCGCCGCCGCCGCCGTGAAGGGTCGCTTCATCAAGCACGACATCCCCTTCTTGAAGTATCGCAAGATCTTCTTGTCGCTCGCCGCCGTGGTCGTCATCGCCGCGGTCGCCATCATCGGCGTGCGCGGGCTCAACCTGGGCATCGAGTTCGTCGGCGGCACGTCCATCACCTTCAACGACACCGGCTCGGTCACCTCCGATCAAATGCGCTCCGCCTTCAACGATGCCGGCGAGTCCGACCCGGTCATCCAGACCACCACCAGCAACGGCGAAGACGGCTTCATCGTGCGCATCACCAACGATGATGCCGCCAGCGCCGCCGCCACCGCCACCGCCGTGGCCAAGTCGTTGAGCCTCTCGACCGAGAGCTTCCAGGTGAGCACCATCGGACCGGACTGGGGCTCGAGCATCATCAACTCGATGATCATCGCGCTCATCGTGTCGTTCATCCTCATCATCATCTACATCGCCCTGCGCTTCGAATACAAGATGGGCATCACCGCCATCGCGGCCCTGCTCCACGACATCCTCTTGGTCATCGGCGTTTACGCGCTCGTCGGGCGCGAGGTGAACCCGAACGTGATCGCGGCATTGCTCACGATTCTGGGTTACTCGCTCTACGACACGGTCGTCGTGTTCCACCGCATCAACGACAACATGGAATCCTCCGAGATCCGCTGCACGTTCATGACGATGGCCAACCACTCCATGAACCAGGTGCTCCTCCGCTCGCTCAATACGACGCTGACGTCGATTCTGCCGGTTATCACGATGCTGCTGTTCGGCAGCGAGACGTTGAAGGACTTCGCCTTCGCCATGACCATCGGCCTCGTGGCCGGCGCCTATTCCTCCATTGCCATCGCGTGCCCGCTGTTCAGCATCTGGAAGACGCGCGAGACGAAGTACGCGCGTCTGCAGAACAAGTACGGCACCGAGGTAGGGCGTTTCGCCTTCGAGCACGGTGCGCTCTCCGATGGCGCCCGCGCCAAGTCCTCCGGGACCGCGGCAGTCGCCACGGCCGAGAAGGAGGGCGCGACGGAGGGCGCCCGCTCGTCCGCCAGGCAGCATTTCGCCGAGAAGCCGCAGAACAGCGCCGTGCAGGCCGCCAAGGCCAAGCGCGCCAAGCAACGCAAGCGGGAAGCTGCGCATGCCGAGAAGGTCGATTGCGAGGCGCCGGAGGTGCCCAATGCCGGCGTGCGCATCGTCGACCAGGAGAAATTCGAGGAAGCGGCCGAGGAGATAGCCAAGGCCAAGCAAGAGGAGTAAGCCGAATTCGAAGCAGGGCGGGGCGCCTCGCGAGGCG
>CAJOOG010000038.1 GCA_905236045.1 uncultured Denitrobacterium sp. | reverse complement strand
GGGCGTTTGCGAGGCACCGCGAGAATCGGCCGCAGCGTCGGCCCGTTCCGCTGTTCGTAGAACAGCGGAACTACAAATGCAGCACGCGATCCTTAATCTCCTCGGTGCGGCCTTGGTTCCAGAACTGGGTACCGATATAGCCGCAAGTGCGACGGGCGACGTTCATCTTGCCTTGATCGCGGTTGCCGCAACTCGGGCATTCCCAGAGGAGCTTGCCGTCTTCCTCGACGATTTGGATCTCGCCGTCGTAGCCGCACTGCTGGCAGTAGTCGCTTTTGGTGTTGAGCTCGGCGTACATGATGTTCTCGTAGATGTGCTTGAGCACGCTCATCACGGCCTCGAGGTTGTCCTTCATGTCGGGGACCTCGATGTAGCTGATGGCGCCGCCGGGACTCAGACGCTGGAAGGCGCTCTCGAACTTCAGCTTGGTAAAGGCGTCGATCTGCTCGGTCACGTGGACGTGGTAGCTGTTCGTGATGTAGCCCTTGTCGGTAATGCCCTCGATGACGCCGAAGCGGCGCTGCAGGCACTTGGCGAACTTGTACGTGGTGCTCTCGAGAGGCGTGCCGTACAGGCTGAAATCGATGTCGTGCTCGCTCTTCCAGAGGGCGCACATGTCGTTCATGTGCTGCATCACCTGCAGGGCGAACGGCGTGGCCTCGGGGTCGGTGTGGCTTTTGCCCGTCATGTACTTGGTGCACTCGTAGAGGCCGGCATAGCCCAGGCTGATGGTGCTGTAGCCGCCATAGAGCAGGGGGTCGATCTTCTCGCCCTTGTCCAGACGCGCCAGCGCCCCATACTGCCACAGGATGGGGGCCGCATCGCTGGTGGTCCCCTTCAGACGGTTGTGGCGGCAGAGCAGCGCACGATGGCACAGCTCCAGGCGCTCGTCGAAAATCTCCCAGAAGCGGTCCATGTCGCCCTCGCTCGAGAGCGCCACATCCACTAGGTTGATGGTGACCACGCCCTGATTGAAGCGGCCGTAGTACTTAGGCTTGCCCGGCTCGTAGTTCTTGGCGCGGGCCACGTTGTCGTAGCCGTTGCCGCTGCGGTCGGGAGTCAGGAAAGAGCGGCAGCCCATGCAGGTGTAGGTGTCGCCTTCGCCTTCGACTTCGCCCGCCGAGAGCTTGTACTCCTTCATCTTCTTCTCAGAGATGTAGTCGGGCACCATGCGCTTGGCCGTGCACTTGGCCGCGATCTGGGTGAGATAGTAGTAGGGCTGGCCCTCTTCGATGTTGTCGGGCTCAAGCACGTAGATGAGCTTCGGGAAGGCCGGCGTGATCCAGACGCCCTTCTCGTTCTTCACGCCCTCGTGGCGCTGTCGCAGCATCTCCTCGATGACCATGGCCAGGTCGCGCTTCTCCTCTGGGGTCTTGGCCTCGTTCAGATACATGAAGACGGTGATGAAGGGAGCCTGGCCGTTGGTGGTCATGAGGGTGACCACCTGGTACTGGATGGTCTGCACGCCACGGCGGATCTCGTCGCGCACACGGACCTCCACCACTTCGTCGAGCTTCTCGGCGGAAGGCTCCACGCCCAGGGCGTTGAGCTCGTCGATGACATGGCGGCGAATCTTCTGACGGCTGATGTCGACGAAGGGGGCGAGATGCGCGAGGCTGATGCTCTGCCCGCCGTACTGGCAGCTAGCCACCTGCGCGATGATCTGCGTGGCGATGTTGCAAGCGGTGCTGAAGCTGTGGGGCTTCTCGATGAGCGTGCCGGAGATGACGGTGCCGTTCTGCAGCATGTCCTCGAGGTTCACCAAATCGCAGTTGTGCATGCGCTGCGCATAGTAATCGCTATCGTGAAAATGGATGATGCCCTGCTCGTGCGCTTCCACGACATCCGCGGGAAGCAGCAGACGGTGCGCGAGATCTTTGGAGACCTCGCCCGCCATGTAGTCGCGCTGGACGGACACGACGGTGGGATTCTTGTTCGAATTCTCCTGCTTGACCTCTTCGTTGTTGCAGTCGATGAGCGAGAGGATCTTGTCGTCGGTGGTGTTGCTGGTGCGCTTGAGGCCCTGCACGTAGCGGTAGATAATGTACTTGCGGGCGACCTCGAACGCGCCGAGGGCCATGATTTGATCCTCCACCATGTCCTGGATCTCCTCGACCCCGGGCGTGTGCCCGCAGGCCTCGCACTCGGCGGTCACGTTATTCGCGGCGGAGAGAACCTGGTTCTGGGAAAGACGGTTCTCGTGCTTGACTTCCTTGTTCGCCTTGGCGATGGCATTGACGATCTTCGTGACGTCGAAGACGACCTCGGACCCGTTGCGTTTGATGACCTTCATGCCTGCTCCTTCTTTGCTCCATATATACCTGGGTACGTGTCGGGATAACGGCCCTACTATGGCCCCCTATTTTTTTCGGTTCAACCCTTGACTTATCGAAAGAATACGTTTCCCCACGTGGCGTAAAAAACGCAATATAGTGTTCTCCATCAAACGTTCAAACACTATATATTGTGGTTAGTAGGTGGAAAATTTGGGGAAAAGGGGCGGACGAATCCGCTCCTCCGCACCACGATGGGGGCTTGAGCGGAAACAGGCAGGTGGAAAACAAGTCGAAGGGGAGGACGGCCCTTAGGCCGTCCTCCCCTTCGCTCACTGTGTCGTGCTCTGGACGACGAGGCGATTTACTTCAGGCTCACAGCAGCGCCGGCATCTTCCAGCTTGCCCTTCAGCTCGTCGGCCTGATCCTTCGGCAGGGCCTCCTTGACGGCCTTCGGAGCGCTCTCGACGAGCTCCTTGGCCTCCTTGAGACCCAGGCCGGTGACCTCGCGGACGACCTTGATGACGGCGATCTTGTTGTCGCCGAAGCCCTCGAGCACGACGTCGAACTCGGACTTCTCCTCGGCGGCGGCGGCACCCTCGGCACCTGGAGCGGCAACGGCGACAGCGGCCGGAGCGGCGGCGGAGACGCCGAAGGTCTCCTCGATCAGCGAAACGAGCTCGCTGGCCTCGAGCAGCGACATCTCCTTGAGGGACTCGATGATTTCTTCTTTGGTGGCAGCCATGTCAGCTTCCTTTCTCTGGTGGGCCCGCAGGCCCCGTTTTCTCAAATAAACATGCGGCGATTAAGCCGCTGCAGCGCGATTACGCTGCGGGTTTTTGCTCGGCCACTTGGGAAAGGGCACGGGCGAGGCCGCTCGGCACGCCATCGATGGCGGTCGCCAGACCGCGCGCCACACCGGAAATGGCACCGGCAATCTGGGCGAGCAGCTGTTCGCGGGAAGGCAGGGACGCAATCGCCTCGATCTGGGCCGCGTCGTAGACGTTGCCGTCCATGACACCGCCTTTGACGACCAGGGTCTCGTTGTCCTCGGCGAAATCCTTGATCGCCTTGGCAGCGGCCGCGGGGTCGCCGTCAGCGAACACGAATGCATTCGGACCGGCGAGGATGTCGTCCATCGCGGGCATCTCGAGTTCTTCGAGGGCGAGCTTCATGAGGGTGTTCTTGTACACCGTCAGATGAGCGCCGGCCGCTCGAATCTCGCGGCGCAGCTGCTGGGCCTCCTTCACGGAAAGACCGCGATAGTCGACCACCCACAGGGCGCTGACCTCTCCGAGCTCCTCTTTGATCTGAGCGAGAGTCTCCTTGTTCTGTGCGTTGGGCATAGGGCACCTCCTTTTCGCAAAACTCGGGTTCCGCTCCCGGGCGAAAGTCGTGCTTCGCAAAAAGAACGACCCCCTGCGAAAGACAGGGGGCCGCAAAAAACGCTCGTGCGCAAGATGCAAACCACCTCGGCGGGCCGCTTCACGCGATTAAACCTTGCGGTGCCAGCTGTCTTAGGCAGCGGAACAAACTTGTTCGACTGGATTATTCTGCCAGAAATCCGCAGGGGCGACCAGCGTGTCAGAATTTCTCCACGACCTCCAGGCTCTGCACCGTCGACGTCGGATCGCCCTCCACGTACGAGAGCTGCACCGTGTCGCCCTCCTTCACCGCGACCGCCTCCATGATCGCGGGCAGCGGACAGTCGTAGATGAGCGCATCGTCGTTCAGCGACAGATACACGTGGCTGTTCCCGTCGAGGACCGCCTGGAAGACGGTGCGGACGACCCCCTTCTTCTCGTCGTTCTCCCGATTGTCGCCGTCTGTGACGCCGTTGGTCGCCAACATGGACTTGTAGGTCTTCTGACAGTCGCTCACCGTATCGCCCACCGCCACGTTCTGGTATCGCTGGATGTCGATCATGGCGAACTTCTTCACAAGGCCCGCGGCGTCCTTCAACGCCATGAAATACGTGGGTTGGCCGCTTATGTTCAGCAGCAGGGGGAAGGTCGCCTGATATTTCAGGTTCTGCACCTGGCCCTCGGCGCTGCTCATGGCGCTGTCCTCGGTGGCGCCGGCCACGCTGTAGAAATGAGCATCGGCCGTGCGCTGGTTCACCAGCACGAAACCGACGATGGCGTTGTCGCTGGTAGCGCTCGTCACCCCGGTGTAGACCCAGACGTCGTCGTCCTTGGCGATGTAGTTGTAGCCGAGCTCGCCGCTGGTGCCGGGCGTCGTCTGCACCACGCCGCTCTGCCCCAGCCAGCTGTTCAGCCAGCCGTTGTGCAGGCTGCCGTACCAGTTGTACTGCTGGATCAGCAGCTCGCTGGGATACGCGCGATCCACCCACTGCGGGCAGTCCCCGATTGCCAGGTCCTGCGTTTGGCCCGTGCTGGCGTTCACCAGCACCACCCGCTCTATGGTCTCTCCCCCGAAAAGGCCTATGGTGCGGGTCTGCACCGGGCACACCCACCAGGGCGTCCCGTTCTCATCGATCTCGAAGCTCTTCTCCTCGAACATGTAGAACGGATAGGCCAGCTGCACGTAGCGATCGATATTGCGCACGAGCGGGTCGCTCTCCACGTAGTACATCGGCTCGTCGAGGCGCACGATCTGCGTGTTCTGGTTGGCCATGTCCACCAGCACGTAGGCGGGGATACCGGTGTTCATGTTGTAGAACCACTTGAAGAGGTCGGCATAGCCCAACGGGCTCACGCGGACCGGACGCGTCTGGTAGTTTATCTGCGAATAGGTGCTCTCTATCTCGAACTGGCTCACGTACTCGGGAATCTCTCCCAAGGTGCGGTTGCCCAGCAGCACGGCGCTGTCGCGGTCGATGACGGGGATGGTGTCGTAGTCCGCCTCTTCGATGTCGCTCGCGAAATCGCAGTCCTGCAGGGCGAGCAGGCTCGAGTATTTCTCCGCATTGCCCGGCCAGATGCTGTACGACGCCGCCCAGCCGATGACGCCCACGACAAGCACCGCGAGGGGAATCCACGCGAGCCATTTGAAGCGTCTCGCCTTCGCATCGTTTTGCGTCCGCGTCTCGGTGCCGCAGCGGTAGGCGCGCGACAGCGAGCGGAAGGTTATGAAGCTCGGCAGCAAGATGAAGATGATGACGAACCACCACGTATCCGCGGAGTGGATGTTGATGGGCGGGTGAAACCACCAGTACGCCCCGGCGATGACCAAGACCAGCACCACGATGGCGATGATGATGGTCTTGCGGCTCACGCTCGGCAGGGGAATCTCGGGGATGAGGGCGTCCAGGAAGCTGCCGACGCCTTTGCCGCCGGAGGTTTTGCCGGCGCCCTTCCCGCGACGACGCTTCCGCCCGCCCGCGCCGCCGCCCGGATTGCGCTGCGCACGGCCTTCGGACGAGCCGTCCTTCGACCCCTCAGCCGAATCGCCCTGCGCAGCCGGGTCGAAACCCACCATGCGGAAGAACTCCTCCATTTGATCTTTGTCCATGGGATACCCCCTAGCCCCCGTAAAGCTCGATTCCCTCGAGCTTACCGCACCTGCGCCAAATTCCGCAGGACGTACTGCAAGATGCCGCCATGGCGGAAGTAGGCGCCCTCCGTGGGCGTGTCGATGCGCACGAGCATGGCGAAGTCCACGACCGCGCCATCCGGCTTCACCGCATGCACGGCCACATGGGCGGGTTCGGGCAGACCCGCGCCGAAGTCGATGGCCTCGATGTCGAAGGTCTCGGACCCGTCGAGCCCCAGGCTCTGCACGCTTTGTCCCTCTTCGAACTGCAGAGGCAGGATGCCCATGCCTATGAGGTTGCTGCGATGGATGCGCTCGAAACTTTCCGCGAACACCGCGCGCACGCCCAGCAGCATCGGGCCCTTGGCCGCCCAGTCGCGCGAGGAGCCGCTGCCGTACATCTTGCCCGCCAGCACCACGAGCGGCGTATCCGTCTTGCGGTAGTTCTCGCTCGCGTCGAATATGAGCTCGATGCGGCCCGACTCGGCGTCGCGCGTCCAGCCGCCCTTGCGCCCGCAGGCCAGGGCATTGGACAGCTTCACGTTGGCGAAGGTCCCCCGGGCCATGACCTCGTGATTGCCGCGACGACTCCCGTAAGTGTTGAAGTCGCCCTCGTCCACGCCGCGTTCGCGCAGGTAGCGCGCAGCCGCGCTATCCGAGGCGATGGCGCCGGCGGGCGAGATATGGTCGGTGGTGATGAAGTCTCCCAACAAGGCCAGCACCCGCGCCGCGCGAATGGGACGGGGGTCCTGCGGCTGGGCGTTCATGCCGTCGAAATAAGTCGCACGGCGGACGTAGGTGGAATCGGAATCCCACGCGAACGTGTCGCTGGGCTGGGTGCCCAGGGCCTGCCAAGCCGGCGAGCCCTCGAACAGGCCGCGGCCTCCCTCTTCGAACAGATCGCATGTGAGAACCTGCTCCTGCAGGGAAGCGACCTCGGCCGAGGCGGGCCAGATGTCGCGCAAAAACACTTCCTCGCCCCCCGCATCGACGCCGAGCGGCTGGGAATCGAAGTCGAAATCCATAGTGCCCGCCAGCGCATAGGCGACGACCCCCGCAGGGGCGCTCAGGAAATTCTGGGAGACATCGGGCGAGATGCGCCCCTCGAAGTTCCTATTCCCCGAAAGCACGCTCGCGAGCTCGATGTCCTCGGCGATATCGTGCATCGCCGGCAGCACCGGGCCGCTGTTGCCGATGCAGCTCATGCAGCCGAAACCGCAGGTGTGAAAGCCCAAATCGCGTAGACCCTGCGCAAGACCGGCACGTTCGAGCAACAGCTCGGTGGCCTTGCTGCCCGGCGCCATGATGGTCTTCACCCATGGCTTGGGGCGCAGTCCCGCCGCCGCCGCGTTGCGCGCGAGCAGACCGGCTGCGAGCATCATGGCGGGGTCGGTTGCCGTGGTGCAGCTGGTCACGGCTGCGATGGCGATGACGCCATGCGAAAGCTCGAAGGACTCGCCGTCGAGCTCCACGGATGCGGTCTTGCCCCGATCGAGGGAGCGCTCCGCGCAAATCCCGCGGAAGGCATCGCGCGCTCCCGTCCAGGAAATGCGATCGTGCGGACGGCTGGGACCGGCGATGCTGCGCTCTACGCTGCCCAAATCCAAATGCAGCACCTTCGAGTAGATGCGCTGGGAATCGTCGTTCCAGGCCCCCTGCTCCTTGGCATAGGCCTCCACGAGGGCGATCTGCTCCTCGGAGCGCCCGGTCAGGCGCAGATAGGCGAGCGTCTGCTCGTCGACGGGGAACAGCGTGCAGGTGCTTCCGTACTCGGGCGTCATATTGGAAACGCACGTGCGCTGCGTGGCCGTCAGGCTCGAGACCCCCGGCCCGAAGCACTCGACGAAGCACCCCACGACGCCCTCCTCGCGCAGCATGCTCGCGAAGCGCAACGAAAGATCCATGGCGGCCACCCCTTCAGGCAGCTCCCCGGTGAGCTCCACCCCGATGACGCGCGGGACCAGTTGGGTGATGGGCTGCCCGAGAGCCGCGGCCTCCGCTTCGATGCCGCCGACGCCCCAGCCGAGCACGCCTATTCCATTGGCCGTGGGGGTATGGCTGTCGGTGCCCACGAGCGTGTCGAAATAAGCCAGTTCGCCTTCGTCTTCCTCGCGCGTCCAGACCACTTTCGCGAAGCGTTCGATGTTCAGCTGATGGCAGATGCCCTGCCCCGGCGGGACTATGCTCACGTTGTCGAAAGACTGCTGCGCCCATTTGAGGAAATCGTAGCGCTCGGCGTTGCGTTGGAATTCGATTTCCATATTGGCCTGCGCCGCCGTCTCGCAGCCGAATTCGTCGGCGATGACGGAGTGGTCGATGACCAGGTTGCAGGGAATCTGCGGGTTGATTTGCGCAGCGTCGCCGCCGAGGACCCGACACGCCTCGCGCATGACGGCGAAGTCCACGAACACGGGCACCCCGGTGAAGTCCTGGAAGAGCACGCGGGCCGGGCTGAACTCGATCTCCTCGCCCGCCTCTCCTCGTCCGGCTGCGTCGACGATGCGCTTCGCCAGCAGCTTGGCGGAGCGCCCATCGGGGGCGCAACGCAGAACGTTCTCCAACAGCACGACTAGCGAGCGGGGGAGCTTCTGCGCACCCTCGATCTGCTTGACCGGATAATACGTGTAGGTGCAGCCTGCCGCTTCAAGCTGCGCGGTTGAAATCTCCGCCATCTTTACTCCTCCAGTGAGCCGAAATGGAGCAGGCGCACGCCCTGCCCCGCCCCGAATTACAGTGCCGCGATGAGGGCGTCGGTGAACTCCGTGGTGCTCGCCGCAGGGGCGCTGCTCCCCGTCGCCCAGCGGATATCGCCGGTCAGGTGGTCGCCCTGCGCATAGACTTCGCGAATCGCCGCGCGGATGCGTCCCGCGCATTCCCGCTCCCCGAGATGGTCGAGCATCATCGCCGCGGAGAGGATCTCGGCCGTGGGATTGGCCTTGTCCTGACCTGCGATGTCGGGGGCGCTGCCATGCACCGCCTCGAAAACGGCGTAGTCCTTCCCGATGTTGGCACCCGGGGCGATGCCCAAGCCCCCCACCAGCCCGGCGCACAAATCGCTCGCGATGTCGCCGTAGAGGTTGGGCAGCACCACCACATCGAATTGGCTCGGGTCGATGACCATGTTCATGCAGAAGGCATCGACGATCTTGTCCTCGAAGGCGATCCGGCCTTCGTATTCCTTAGCGACTTCCCGCGCCACGCGCAGGAACAGCCCGTCCGAATGCTTCATGATGTTCGCCTTGTGAACGGCGGTCACCTTCTTGCGGCCCTGAGCCAGCGCATAGTCGAAAGCGTATTTCACGATGTTGCGCGACCCGGTGATGCTGATGGGCTTGATGGAGATGCCGCTATCGAGTGGGATGATGCCCGCGCCCTTCTCCGCGCAGAACGAGATGAGCTCGGAGGCGTCTTCGCTTCCCTGCTCGAATTCGATACCGGCGTAGAGGTCCTCGCTGTTCTCGCGAACGATGACCAGATCGACGTCATCGTAGCGCCCGCCCGCACCGGGCATGCTGATGTTCGGACGCAGGTTCACGTACAGCTCGAGCGTCTTGCGCAATGCCACGTTCACGCTGCGGAAACCCGTGCCCACCGGCGTGGTGACGGGGCCCTTGATGGCCACCTTGTTCTTCTTCACCGCCTCGATGGTGCTCTGGGGCAACGGCGTGCCCTCCGACTCCATCAGATGCGCGCCGGCCTCGGCAATCTCCCAGTCAATCGGGGCTCCGGCGGCTTCGAGCACGCGCTGCATGGCAGCGCTGGTCTCCGGTCCGATACCGTCCCCGGGTATGAGCGTTACGGTATGACGTAGCATGCTTCATCTCCTTAGAAAGGGCTGCTTTACCCCTATAGAGTACCAACAAAAAAGCGCCCCTTACTAAGAAGCGCCTTTATCCCGCGAAACCTCTGCAGTTTATTCCAGATTGGCCACGATCTGGCTCGCCCGCGTCTTCAGCACGCCCTTGCCGTTGTTGGCGTCGAAGGCCACGCGCTTGGCGAGTTCCTCTTTGACGTCGGCGGGGAGCTTGCCCTTCGCATAGTCGATGACCGCGATGAGCATATCCTGGAATTCGGTATCGCCGTGATAACACTGAAGGCCCTCGTCGATGAGGGGCCAGGTCTTCGAAGCGCGGTTCTCCGTAGTGGCACCGTATTTGCAGAGAAAGCGCATGGCAGCCAGGTGGGCCAGTCCGCTGTCCTCGTCGAAAAGAGATGCCTCGGCACCGGGGAGCGCCTTTTCGCAGGAACGCGCGTCTACGGCGACGAGGCAGGTAAGGGCCTCGAGCGACTCCCAGCGCGTCTGCGCCTCGGGGCGGTTGAGCGCGTCGATGAGGGCCGCCGTCGCGGATTTGGCCTTCTCGGGGTCCTTTCGCGCAACGACGCCGATGACCGCCGAAGCCCTCTGACGGCGACGGCGAGATGGACCGGAGAGCTGCTCGACGAGCTCATCGAATTCCGCCTGGTTATCCATGGCAGAAGCTGCCAATTCTTCAATTTCGCGATTCTCGCTCACGTGGACCTTCTTCAATTCAGAGGAGCCTGCAGGCATTCATTATACCCGAAACGAGGATGCGGGCCGTGTGCGGACCGGAGCCGCCATGCGGCTCGC
>CAJOOG010000037.1 GCA_905236045.1 uncultured Denitrobacterium sp. | reverse complement strand
CCTTTTTCCACGAGCATCTTGGAGCCATCCGTGAGGATGATGTTGGCCTCCGCCCCCTCCGCAACTTTGATTCTGTTCCCGTTATCGATGTTGCCGCTCACGTAGTACCAGCCCTGTATGTTCTCCGTGTCTTTAGTGATGGGCGTGCACTCGGCGGTCTTCGTCGTCGACACGACCTTCGAGCCGTCCCAGCTCTTCTCGACGTACTGGACGCTGTCCGCCCACGCCGGCCGCGCCCCGCACAGAAGCGCCGCCGCTAACACCGCGACGATGGCCGCCAGGACTACGGCGACTTTGGCAGAAGCAGGTTTCGAATTCATGGTGAACATCTCTCGCTCCTCTACGTCAACCAAACATGCCTCGACAGGCCTCGACAGGATCCGCTACGGCCATGTCGGCCACTTTCCAGGTAAAGCGGGTAGAGCACGCGCCGTCCGCAACCGGAACGCTTCCTTACCCTTGTATTTTTATACGCTCCTGCGCAGCCATCGTCTCAAAAAAAGCGTCAGAGAAGCGCAAACTCGATTCGATGTATCCCAATCCTAAAGAAATATGAAGCCATATCATAAAATAATATTGCGCCAAACAACCCTCGTAACGACGGCTTGTGACGCGGGCGGATGATTCTCTTGGCAACCACGGCGAGAGGGGCATCCAGTGAACAAGGAGTGAACAAGGGTCAGGTACTTTTCTAGCAGGTGAATCATCTTAAATTCACCCTTCGTCGGGGTCGAAACCCTCCCTTTTCGGCCATGTGCGGCATGCCTCCTTCTCATAGCCTCGGATCATCGCGGACTGGAGGAAGAGGAGAAGGCCATGGCGAGTAAGCTCATCGACCATAATCCTATATTGAAAAAGCCGGTGCTCACCGCGTTGCACGTGTGCATCGAGCACGACGGCGCAAGTCGCGCGGCGGTAGAAACCGCGTTGAACGAGGCGTGGAGCGCGGCGTTCACGCAGACCCCCTCCTCGGTGGTCAACGCCCTCGTGCGCACGGGCTACCTGACGGAGCAGATAACCGTGGATGGGGCACCCTATGCGGGCACGCTCGAAGACGCCTACCGGGATGACGCGGTGGCTCTCGATGCCAACGTCGACGCCGTGTTGACGGTCACCGCGAGCGGACGCGCGCTCGTCGAAGACTATGCGCCCGCCGTAACGCTAGCCCGCCTGTTCAGCAAACGCGCTCGCTACGTTCCGGTATTCAAGTCGGCGCTCGAAGCGTGCTGTGCGGCAGGTGGCGCCACTCGTGAAAACATCGAAAAAGCAATTGACGCTTCAATCGCGGGGCATGGCATTGTCGGCGACGAAGGTCAGAGAATCTACGCGCAGTATTTCATCGACGCGCTTGAAACAGCAGGCGGCATCGAGTGGGATGGCGTCTGGCAAGCGACCGACGCAGGACGCGCGGCAATCGATTAGACGGCACCTTGGCCGGGCCGCTCCATCCCGGCCGGCTTCCACACGACGAGCCGCCGTTGCGAGCCGTACTTCGACGGCAACATCCTGCTCGGCAACACGGGCGCGATCGACGGCACCGGCACGATGGAGCCCGCCACCGACGTGTTTCCGAAATCCGACAACTACAACCCGCTGCCGTACTAGATGCCATTTCGGCCTTCTACCCGCATTGCTTCGGGCTTGCAAAGGCGCCGTGCTCTGCTATATTGGTAACACGAAATGAAAATCCGTGTTACCATATGAGAGGAGAGTGCGGCAGTGCATATCCCCGAGAATTACCTCAGTCCCGAGACCTGCGGCGTACTGGACATCGCCATGGTGCCGATTTGGGCAGTGGCGCTGAAGAAGGTGGGGAGCGAGGTCCCCCGCGAGAAGATGCCGCTGTTGGGCGTGGCCGCATCGTTTTGCTTCCTCGCCATGATGTTCAACATCCCTTTGCCAGGCGGCACCACCGGGCATGCGGTTTGCGGAACCTTGATAGCGATTCTTTTCGGTCCCTGGTCGGCCGTCCTCGCCGTCTCCATAGCGCTCATCATCCAGGCGGTGTTCTTCGGCGACGGCGGCATCTTGGCCATTGGCGCGAATTGCTTCAACATGGCATTCGTCTTGCCCATGGTAGGCTTTTCCATCTATTCGCTTATCAGCAGCCGCAAAGAGGGCCTGGCCGGCGAATTGCTCGGGGCGGCCGTGGGGTCCTACATCGCATTGAACTGCGCTGCCATTTGCGCTGCCGTCGAGTTCGGCATCCAGCCTTCGCTCTTCACCGACGCGGCGGGAAACGCCCTGTATTGCCCGTATCCGCTGTGGGTGTCGCTGCCTGCCATGCTGATAGGGCACCTGACGGTGGCCGGCCTTGCCGAGGTCGCCTTCACTGTCGGCATCCTCGCGTTCGTCCGCAAGGTGGCCCCCGAGTTCGGCGCGCAAAAGGCCATGGGAGGCGCCTCCGCGGGAATGAAAGCATTCGCTCCTGTGTTCGTCCTGGTCGCAGTGCTCGTCGTTGCCACGCCGCTCGGCCTGCTCGCCGAAGGCGACGCCTGGGGCGAATGGGCGACCGAAGACCTCGCCGAAATGGTGGGGTACACGCCCGTAGGCCTCGGGGAAGGCTGGGAATGGTCCGCCTTCATGCCCGATTACGCCCTCGGGGGACTTCCCGAATGGGTCGGGTATATACTGAGCGCCGTGATAGGCGTCGCGTTGCTGGTCATCATCTTCCGGGTAGCGGCTGCGGCGATGAAACCCTCGGCGGACTTCGACAGGTAGCATGCGACAAGACGAGCAAGACATCCCCGTGTGGCTCTTGAAGGACCAGGGGTACGAACCAAGGCGCGACAGCGATGGGTTCATCGCGAAAAGCATGCTTTCGATAACGGGCGCGCTTGCGCAATTCCGCCTCGATGACGGCGCCGAGGGCCACTTCTCGCCTTCGGCGCCGATGAAGCTTCTGTTCGCGCTCGGCTGCATCCTGCTCACCTCGCTTTCCGCGAACTTCCTGTTCACGGTGACCACGCTTGCGTGCGTGCTCGTGCGTCTGTGCTTCATGCCGGCGAAGGCCTTGAAACGCATCGTCGCCGTGGCGTTCGGGGCGGCGGGGATCACGTTTGCCATCATGCTGCCCGCGATGCTCATCGGGCAATCGCATTCGGCGCTGCTCATCGCAACGAAGGTGCTCGTCTCGGTGAGCATCGCCTTAGCCACGGCGCTCACCACCCCCTTCAACCGGCTCACGGCGGCGCTGCGCACCTTCCACATGCCCAACCTCGTGATACTCACGATCGACTTGGCTCTGAAAAGCATCGTGTGTTTGGGCGAGGTGGCTATCGAGGTGCTCACCGCCTTGCGTCTGCGCAGCGTGGGCCGAAACGATGACAAGCGAACTTCCATCGGCGGCGTCGGCGGCGTGGTGTTGCTGAAAACCAATGAGGCTTCGCAGGCAACCTACGATGCCATGGCGTGTCGTGGCTTCGAGGGCGAATACCTTGTTCCGAACGAACGCCAATGGCGGGCCGTCGATTTCGCATGGCTTGCGGCATTCGCCCTGCTGCTCGCCGCGTTTTTCTATCTTCAAGGAGTTGTGCAGCCATGACCTACCTGCATACGCACGAAGGCGCCGCAAAGCCCCATACCCATGAGGGTTCGGCCATCCCGCACACGCACGACCAGATTCCGCAGCCGAGCATGGACGAAGCCGGACATGAGCATCCCTCCCAGCTTCATCGCACCAGGCATGCATCGGATGCGCATCCCCTGATGAGCTTTCGCGATTTCTGCTTCGCCTACGACGAAGAGGCGACGCTGCGCCATATCGATTTGGACGTATACGCAGGCGATAGCGTGGTGCTGATGGGCTGCAACGGGTCGGGAAAGTCGACGCTGCTCAAGGCGATGAGCGGGCTCGTGTTCGCCCAACGCGGCGAGTACCTTTTCGACGGCGAGCGCGTCGAAGAGCGGAGCATGAAGGACCCAACATTTGCCAAGCGGCTCCACGCGCGCGTGGGATTCATCTTCCAAGACAGCGATTCGCAGCTGTTCTGCAGCAACGTGGAAGAAGAGATTGCCTTCGGCCCGCGCCAGATGGGTTTGCCCGAAGCCGAGGTGGCGCGTCGTGTCGACGACGTCTGCGCGCTGCTCGACATAGAAAAACTGCGCGCGCGGGCGCCCTACCGCCTTTCGGGGGGCGAGAAGAAGAGGGTGGCCATCGCCTGCATACTGTCGATGAACCCCGACGTCTACTGCTTCGACGAGCCGTTGAACGGGCTTGACATCAAGACGCGCGATTGGCTCTACGGCTTTTTGCAGAAGCTGCGCGCCTCGGGTAAGACCCTCATCATTGCCACGCACGACCAATCGCTCGCCGACGCGCTCGCCGACTACTTCGTCTACATGGGCGAGCATCACCAGTATTCGGACCTTCCCCACGTGCACATCAACCGATAGATTACGGTCGCGGACCGCTACGTCGCCAAGCACTGGAACGCCGGCTTCGAGGGAGCTATCAGCGCTTTCCCTCCGAGGGGAATCAGCCCTTGATGCGCTCGATACCGGCGTCGCATTCCTCGAAGCTCACGTCTCCGACGCGGCCGAGACGCTCGAACTTCTCGATGTCAGCCTCGGACTGCGCCACGTATCGGCGGCGACGCCACTGGCGCGGCCACCCAGGGCGTCGGGGCGCTCCTCGATTCGGTAACGTCACCCGGGAGTACGCTTACCGAAAAGCCTTAGCTGCGACAACAGCCCCTGTGACGAAATGCGGAAGTCCAGGAGAAGCTCGCACTCACCAAGATCAACTGCGTGGAGAACGACATCGCCAATCTCGACTTATCCGCCCAGGGTAGCGTCGAGTACCTCTATTGCGACGACACGCTGAGCAACGTGGAAGAGTTACAGGCAAAGGCCGCCGCATTCCGCGCCTTCCCCGCAAGCGCCGGGCAAGGCGATCGTCTCTGCGCAGTAACAGGGGCTTGGCGCCGCGCCTCCATTTGGGGCGCTTTCCCGCGCGCGCTCGAGGGCACGGCGCTCGGCGACAACATCATGTCGTATGGCGTCTGGGGCCAGCTGTGCCCGGTCATCGCAATCGCGCTTTTGCTGTCTGCGCGGCGGGCCTACCAGACGCTCGTGGTGCTGGCGGTGCTCGATGCTTCTGGGGCGATTCTTGGGTAGATAGTCCCCTGATGCTTTCGGGGCGATCTTCTGGCTGACAGCCCGCTGACGCCTTGGGGCGGCTGCGGCTGGGGGTTCTGCCGGAACGCCGTCGTTCGCCTCCATTGGCTCGAATGACATCAGCTGATTTCCTTGCGGCTCGAGGTTTCTTGATGTCTGGTGCCTGATGGGGTGCTCAGCGTCCTATGCACAGCTCGATGAAATCGGCGTAGGCTTGCTGGAAGGTGCCGTTGACGGGGGGAAGGCCGGCGGTTTGCATGGCCTTGCGGGTGAGGTCTGCGCAATGGTAGTGGTTCCAAAGGCCCGGCGCCTGGTAGAGAAGGCGCAGGTAGAGGTCGGTCGCGGCTGCCTCGCCGACGCCGCACTGGCGTGCGAGAATCGCCGTGACGGGCGGCAGCATGTCGGCGAAATCGCGCTTGAACGCGGTCAGCCGCTCGAACGTGACGTTCGACTCGATGATCGAGATGAGTATCTCCTGGTAGCGCAAAAAACTCGCGTGACGCTCGGTGACCTCGGCCCACGTGCGGGCAAACTCGCGCGCGGGAAGGGGCGCGCCGACCAACGCGTCGGCGAGCTCTTCTAGCCATGCGAGGTTCTTGGCTGTGTGCAGGGCGAGGAATATCTCTTCCTGTGTTGCGGCGTACTTGTATAAATTCGAGCGCGACCAGCCGAGCTGCTCGGCAATCGTTCCCATGGTGATTTGGTGGTACGGACGGGCGGCAAACAGCGCGTCGGCCGCGGCCATGATGGCTTCCATGCGCTCCTGCTTGTGTTCGGGCGAGCGCGCCCGGATGTAGTCGGCCATGGCCCTCCTCCGTTTCGTGTGCTAGACATGGATTCTAGCAAATACCTTGCGTTAACGACAAGTTGTCGCTTAAACTATGCACAGATTAGAGACGGTCTGTCGCCAAAGGAAGGAATGCACCATGGCAAATCTCATCGCCTACTACTCGCGCAAGGGCGAGAACTATTGGGCCGGGTCCGTGAAGGACCTCGCGAAGGGTAACACCGAACGCGTAGCCGAGTTCGTGCGGGAAGCCGTCGGCGGCGACCTGTTCGAGATCGAGACCGTAAAGGACTACGCGGCCGACTACTACAAGTGCATCGACGAGGCCAAAGCCGAGCTTCAGGCCGACGCCCGTCCCGAGGTCAAGCATTACCTCGAGGACGTGGAGCTGAGCATCGACGATTACGACACCATCTTCTTGGGATACCCGAACTGGTGGGGAACGTGCCCGATGTGCGTCTTCACGTTTTTGGAGCACTACGATTTGGCCGGCAAGCGCATCGTGCCGTTCTGCACGAACGAAGGAAGCGGCATGGGCGGTTCCGAAAAGCACCTCGCACGGGTCTGTCCAGACGCCACGATCGAGAAGGGCCTGCCCATCACCGGCAGCCAGGCTGCGGATTCGCATGACCGAGCAGTCGCATGGGCGAAGAAGTTCGAAAAACGACAACAAGGGGACACCCCTCTTTGGCATAGCCGATAGAAAGGAAATTCAACATGGCATGTGAAGTGGTTCTGTGGACGGGCGCGGGGCAAATCGGCATGGCGATCGCGCGGCGCGTCGGGTACGGCAAGAAGATACTGGTGGGCGATAAGTCGCTTGCGAATGCCGAGGCGATCGCCGCAATCATGAACGAGGCCGGGTTCGACTGCGAGCCGCATGAGATGGACCTGTCGAGCCGCGCATCCATTCTGGGAATGATCGCGCGGGCGCAGGAGCTTGGCGAGATCACGACGCTTATCAACGCGGCTGGCGTGTCGCCGTCGCAGGCGCCGATCGAGGCCATCCTGAAGGTGGACCTCTATGGTACGGCAGTGCTGCTCGAGGAGGTGGGGAAGGTGATCGCGTCGGGCGGCGTGGGTGTCACTATCTCGAGTCAGTCGGGCAAGCGCATGCCGCAGCTAACCGTGGAGGAAGACCGCCAGCTGGCCACGACGCCGACCGAGGAGCTGCTCGACCTTCCGTTGCTTCAGCTGGAGAACGTGCGCGACACGCTGCACGCCTACCAGCTCGCCAAGCGTTGTAACGAGAAACGCGTCATGTACGAGGCGTGCCGCTGGGGCGAGCGCGGCGCGCGCATCAACTCGATCTCGCCGGGTATCATCGTGACGCCGCTCGCCATGGACGAGTTCAATGGCGAGCGCGGAGACTTCTATAAGAACATGTTCGCGAAGTGTCCGGCCGGCCGCCCCGGCACGGCCGATGAGGTTGGCGCGCTCGCCGAGCTCATCATGGGCCCGCAGGGCGCGTTCATCTCCGGCAGCGACTTCCTCATCGACGGCGGTGCCACCGCCAGCTACTACTACGGTCCGCTGCAGCCTGAAGCATAGGGAAGCGGTAGATATACCCCCTCGAGGAAAAGGTCAATTTACCATTGTTAGGGCGGAAAGGACGCACCCATGAACATCGAGGAACTGAAGGCGGAAAGCCTGTTCGACTTCGGCGAGGAGAACGTGAACTTCGCCGAGCACTTCGACGGCACGAGCTACCTGGGCGTCATCGCGACCGAGCAGGTACCTGCGTTCAACGTGAGTTTCGAGCCGGGATGCCGCAACCACTGGCACATCCACCATGCTGAGCAGGGCGGTGGCCAGATGCTGCTCGTCACAGCCGGCCGCGGATGGTACCAGGCATGGGGTCTGCCGGCGCGCGAGCTGCGCCCGGGAGACGTCGTGAACATCCCTCCGAACGTGAAGCACTGGCATGGCGCTGCGGCCGACACCGCCTTCCAGCACATCGCCATCGAGGTTCCCGGCGAGGGCACGTCCACTCAATGGTGCGAGCCCGTCGACCCGGCCGACTACGCAAGGCTCGACTGAGCCCTGCCAACCAGGTAGCCCGGGTTCATAACACATCGCGTCGTGACAAAACAGAGTCTCCCTTTTTGTCGCCCGCCCCTGACTTGGGAAGGCGCGGACTCGATTATGTCATACCTGCGCGGCGGTAGAATGAACCTGAGAGGTAAGCGTTCAATCTGGAGATGGAAGGAGAAGGCATGAAAGCATTGCTCGTGAATGGGTCGCCGCAAAAGGGCGGGTGCACGCACACGGCGCTCGGGCTCGTGGGTGAGGCGCTGCGGGAATCTGGCGTCGAGGCCGACGAGTTTTGGATCGGCAGCAAGCCCATCGCCGGTTGCATCGGCTGCTATCAATGCGCCGGGCACGGCTCCTGCGTGTTCGAGGGCGACAAGGTCGAGGAGTTCCTCGCCATCGCCGACGACTACGATGCGTTCGTGTTCGGCTCGCCTGTCTACTACTCGGGCATGGCCGGGTCGATGAAGTGCTTCATGGACCGTGCGTTCTTCAGCAACCAGGGGCGCGTCACGTTCGCGCTGAAACCGGCCGCCGTGGTAGCGAGCGCGCGCCGCGCGGGCACGACCGCCACGCTCGAGCAGCTCGAGAAGCACCTCCAGCACCAGCAAATGATTCAGGTGAACAGCCGCTACTGGCCCATGGTGCACGGCAACACGCCCGACGAGGTCATGCGCGATGAGGAGGGCGTGCAGGTCATGCAGCAGCTCGGCCGCAACATGGCCTGGCTCGTGAAGTCGCTCGAGGCGGGCCGCTCCGCCGGCGTCGAGCCGCCCGTCCAGCCCCCGCGCATCGGCACGAACTTCATCCGCTGAGCGAGGCGGCATGACCGACGAGGAGATCTGCGCACAGCTCTATCGCAACTTGTGGGAAGCATCTATCGCCAAGGATGCCGAGCGCATAGCGGCCGTGCTCGACGACGGCTATGCGCTCGTGCACATGACGGGCCTGCGGCAATCGAAGCGCGCCTACATCGCGGCGGTGCTCGACGGCACGTTGAACTACTATTCGGCCGAACATGACTCGATTGACGTCAGGTTGTCCCCAGATGCCGGCCGCGCGGAAATCCGCGGCCGCTCTCGCGTGAGCGCGGCCGTCTTCGGCGGCGGTCGGAACACCTGGCGTTTGCAGCAGGACCTGAAGGCGGAGAAGATCGGCGGCGCGTGGCTGCTCACCGAGTCACGTGCCTCCACGTATTGACGAATGGGGGAACATAGAGAGGTTTGCCTGCCGGTGGCGACAGG
>CAJOOG010000036.1 GCA_905236045.1 uncultured Denitrobacterium sp. | reverse complement strand
TTCTGCACGTCCATCCCCCTGTGAGCGGATGGTGTGGCCATCAGCAGACATGCAGGGTATGGAGGTGCAATATATACCTCTTCGTGCTGGTGCTGGGATGTGGCACGGCGTCGATAGCCATGTTCATGCAGTTCGGTTTCGGTGTTGAAGGCTCGTCGGATGCTTGGCGCAGCCGCGGCGCTGGCGGCGCTCCTATCCCGCGAATACGAGATAGGAATTCTTCACCCTAAATTTGTCGGCGCGGGATCCTGTGCCACTCGCAAACGCCGTGGCAGGCGCCAGAGCCATCGTCCCTAAGGCGAGCGCAGATAAGACGAGAAAAGGTATACGCGGCAGGAAATCGATTCCCCGCCGCGCATCTTGCTAGCCCTCGATGTCTACATCTGCCTCGTCTTTCGCAGCGCCTATTTTCTTGTGCCGACGACCTTTGCTGTCCTCGGCGATGCCGATGGCGACGACCTTGTCCTTGCCGGCGACGTTCATCACGCGGACTCCCTGCGTCGCGCGGCCCAGCTGGCTCACGCCCTTCACCGGAGTGCGAACGATAACGCCTTCCTTGCTGATGATGATGAGCTCTTCCTCCTCGTTCACCATCTTGGCAGCTGCCAGCTGGCCCTTCTTTATCGTCATCGTGATGGTGTAGATGCCCTTACCGCCGCGGTGGTGCGAAGGATACTCGCTGATGGGCGTGCGCTTGCCGTAGCCCTTCTCGGTTATCACGAACACGTCGTGATCGGGCTTCGCGATGCTCATGTCGAGCACATACTCGTCTTCGCCTACGGTCATACCCCGCACACCGGTGGTGTCGCGGCCCATCGCACGGGCTTCCGATTCATCCCAGACTATCGCTTTGCCGGCATTAGAAACCATAATGACGCGATCTCCGGGAGCCACGCGTTTCACATCGATGAGCTCGTCGCCTCCCTTGAGGTTGATGGCGATCAGCCCATCGCGACGGGTGCGGTCGTAGAGGGCCATGGAAGTCTTCTTCACGATGCCGTGCGAAGTGGCGAACATGAGAAACTCCTCCTCGGGGAAGTCCTTCGTCGCAATAATGGCGGCCACATTCTCCCCGACGGCCTTGTCGAGTTGGAGGAGATTCACTATCGCCGTGCCGCGGGCATGACGGCCCGCCTCGGGAATCTCGTATACCTTCAGGCGATAGACCTTGCCCGTTGTGCTGAAGAACAGCATGTAGGCGTGGGTGCTGGCCACGAAAAGATGCTCGACGAAATCGTCTTCCTTCAGATTCACCCCTTGCATGCCTTTGCCGCCGCGTTTCTGCTGGCGGTAGGTGGTCAGCGGCAGACGCTTGATATAACCGGTTTTTGTGACCGTTATCACCATATCCTCGTCGGCGATAAGGTCCTCGATATCGATATCGGTATCGGCGGATGCGGTAATCTGAGTGCGACGCTTGGTGCCGAACTTCTTCTTGATCTCCTGCATCTCTTCCTTAATTATCTGCTTCACCAGGTTGTCGTCCTGCAGAACGCGCTTGTAGTAGGCGATTTTCTCCTCGAGGTCCTTCAGTTCGTCTGCCAGCTTGTCGTATTCGAGTCCGGTCAGACGGCGCAAACGCATATCCAGAATGGCAGTCGCCTGGATTTCATCGAGCGGGAAGGTGGTCGTCAGGCGCTCCTTGGCTTCCGCGTCGGTTCGGCTCGAGCGAATGATGTGAATAACCTCGTCGATATTATCGAGGGCGATGAGCAGGCCACGGACGATGTGTGCGCGCTCTTCCGCCTTCTGCAGATCGAAGCGCGTACGGCGGACGATGACTTCCATTTGATGTTGGATGTAATGGGTCAGCACTTCCTTGAGCGAAAGCGTATGGGGAACGTCATCGACGAGGGCGAGCATATTCACGCCGAAGCCAGTTTGCAGGTTGGTGTGCTTGTAGAGCTTGTTCAGCACGACCTGTGGGATGGCGTCTTTCTTCAACTCGATGATGATATCGATACCGGTGCGGTCGGCGCCGTCGTGTACGTTGGAGATCTCCGGCAGCTTCTTATCGCGGATAAGCTCGCCGAGCTTCTCGAGTAACTTGTTGCGATTGACGCCGTAGGGAATTTCCTTGACGGTGATGACGCTGCGGCCGTTCTTCTTCTCGGTGATTTCGCACTTCGCGCGAAGCGTCAACGATCCGCGGCCGGTTTCGTAGGCATCGACTATACCCTTGCGCCCCATGATGAGGGCGCCGGTCGGGAAATCGGGACCCGGCATAACCTTCATGAGCTCCTCGGTCGTGCAGTCCGGGTTATCGAGCATCAAACAAGTGGCATCGATGGTCTCTCCCAGATTATGCGGGGGAATATTGGTCGCCATGCCCACGGCGATGCCCTGACTACCATTCACCAGAAGGTTGGGAAAACGCGACGGAAGAACCTTGGGCTCCCGCAGGCTCTCGTCGTAGTTGGGTTGCCAATCCACCGTTTCCTTGTCCATGTCGCGCAGAAGCTCCATGGCCGGACGGGCCAGACGTGCCTCGGTGTAACGCATGGCGGCAGCGCTGTCGCCGTCGATGCTGCCGAAGTTGCCATGACCATCCACCAGCGGTACCGACATGCTGAAAGGCTGCGCAAGGCGCACCATGGTATCGTAGACGGCAACATCTCCGTGCGGGTGATACTTACCGATAACATCACCGACAGTACGGGCCGACTTGGCATGGGGTCTGTTGGGCAGGATGCCGCTTTCGTTCATCGCATAGAGGATGCGACGATGCACCGGCTTCAATCCGTCGCGCACATCCGGTAAAGCACGTGCGACGATAACGCTCATCGAATACTCGATGAAGGACTGACGCATCTGCCCGGCCATATCCGCCGGAAGGACCTGACTCGCCTTCGCTATTTCCTCGGGAGTACGGGTGTCTTCCTCCGCAGTCTGCGTATCCGGGGTGGTTTCTGGAATGTCTTCGTTGTTCTCTTCGGTGTCTTTGGGTTCGTCTGCCACCGTTATTCTCCTTTTTCGTTTGGAATGCGATTAGCTGTCGAGCAAACTAGATGTCGAGGAAACGCACGTCTTTGGCATGTTGCTGGATGAATTCCTTACGCGGCTCTACTTGGTCTCCCATAAGCTCGCTGACTGCGCGTTCCGCCGCAGCGGCATCGGCGATATTCACCTGCAGCATGATGCGCGTCTCCGGCTCCATGGTGGTCTCCCAGAGCTGTTCGGGGTCCATCTCCCCCAAACCCTTATAACGCTGGACCGTGGGTTTCTTGTCCTCCGGGTAATCCTTCATGGCCTCGGCGAGGGCTTCATCGTTATAACAGTAGCGAATCTTCTTCTTACCCTCTTTGATGCCGTACAGGGGAGGTTGGGCGATGTAGATATACCCGCGATTGATGAGCTCCGGCATATAACGATAGAAAAACGTCAGCAGCAGAATCTGAATATGAGCTCCGTCGACGTCGGCATCGGTCATGATGATGATACGGTGGTAGCGTGCTTTCTCCGCATCGAAATCGTCTCCAATGTTCGTTCCTATGGCGGTTATGAGCGAGCTGATGGTGTCACTCGAGAGGGCGCGATTGAGACCCGCGCGCTCGACATTCAAGATCTTACCCCTTAGGGGCAGAATGGCTTGATATTTACGATCGCGGGCCTGCTTGGCAGAACCGCCTGCGGAATCGCCCTCTACGATGAACATTTCGCAGTCGGCCGCTTCTCGGCTGCTACAATCCGCTAATTTACCCGGCAGACTGAAGGAATCCAAGACACCCTTACGGCGCGTGACTTCTCTTGCTTTTCGCGCGGCTTCGCGGGCTTTCAGCGCCTGACTGGCCTTATTCACAATGCGCTTTGCAGGAGTAGGGTTCTCCTCCAAATACTCGCCGAGTCCCTGATTCACCGCGCCGCTGACCAGACCGCGCATTTCAGAATTACCCAGTTTGGTCTTCGTCTGCCCCTCGAATTGGGGATCATGGAGTTTGACGGAGATTACGGCGGAAAGACCTTCTCGGCAATCGTCGCCGGAGAGGTTGTTGTCCTTCTCCTTGAGGATATTCTTCGAGCGGGCATAATCGTTGATGGTGCGAGTTACCGCTTGCTTGAAACCATCGAGGTGGGTGCCGCCTTCGATGGTGTTGATGTTGTTGGCGAAGCTGAATACCGAATTGGTGGAGTAGCTGCTCGTCCATTGCATGGCAACTTCGACTTCACCCGCCGGACTTTCCGCCTCGAAGTAGATGGGCTTGGAATTGAGAATCTCCTTGCCCTCGGTCAAGAACTTCACGAAGTCCTTGATGCCGTTGTTGTATTGGAACGTCTCGGTTTTCGCATTTCCTTCCTCATCGACGTTGCGGTTGTCGGCGAGGGTTATCTTGAGCCCTTTGTTAAGAAAAGCCATTTCGCGGAAGCGCTCTTCGAGCGTGGAGTAATCAAAGGAGGTGGTCTCCGTGAAAACCTCCGGGTCCGGCCAGAATTGAACCGTGGTGCCCGTATGTTTGGACTTGCCGATCTCGTGCAACTTTTCTACGGTCTTGCCGTAGGCGAACGCGATCTGATATTCCTTGCCATCTCTGCGGACACGAACAACGGTGCGCGTGGAAAGTGCGTTGACAACAGAAACACCGACGCCGTGCAGGCCGCCGGAAACCTTGTATCCTTCACCGCCGAATTTACCGCCGGCGTGCAGAATCGTGAGAACAACCTCAACTGTCGGTATCTTTTCTTTTGGATGCTTATCTACGGGGATGCCGCGGCCGTTGTCCTCAACCGTCACGCTCCCGTCGACGTTAATCCACACCTTGATTTCGGTGCAGTATCCGGCGAGCGCTTCATCGACGGCATTGTCTACGACTTCGTAGACAAGATGATGAAGGCCTCGGGAACTCGTGGAGCCGATGTACATGCCAGGACGTTTGCGAACCGGTTCCAATCCTTCGAGGACTTGGATGTCGTTACCGTCGTAATGGGATGGTTTCTGTTCAGCCACATGGACCCCTTCTACATTGATGGTGAATATGGGACAAGCATGCAAAAACCCCTTGTGGGGCTTTTGATTAGGGAAAATTTTATCAAGTTGGAGTTATCTTGGCCACAGATTTCTTCGATTATGCATGAAATGAGGGATTGAGAGCACCTCTAAGCCCCCTTTTTGGGTTCTTATGGAGTGTCACTACCCTTTGAACCCTTTTTCCACTCTAAATCGCAAATCATCGCCCTCTTAAAACTCTCTCTCAGCTTTTCGTCGGGAATATCCCTACAGATATCGTCTATTTCCTTCATCTCCTCCTCATCGAGAGGTATGGGCTTATGGAGGGGGCCTTCTTCTCTTTCGAAGGGGTGCATGTGCTTGTAACGACCGCGCGATATATGAATTTGGAAGTCTTCTATTACCTCGTTAAATTCCTCGAGGTAATTCAGCTTCAGGAGCTCGCGGCGATTATTCAACTCAGAAGCAACCAAACTGTCGTCTACGTAAACATGCATAACACGCTGTCGCTTTTTCTCGTCGGTGAAGATGTAGACGCCGTTAGTATGTTCGAGAATGAATGGCTCCACGAGCGAGGTCCACATCTGACGCACTTGGGCGGCACGCTGCGCCTTGCGCAGTTCGTCGAGATTCACTCCGGGAATGGCAGCGAGGGCTTCCTCCATTCCCTCATTCAGACGTGGCATCGTACCCTCCTTTTCCAATCGATGTTTCACGTGAAACATCGTTATTTCTCTTCTCGAGATGTATGACATCGCCGCGACAGAGAACTTCCTTGGTGAAATAGGAAAGGTTCGTCGTGGTGATGAATGTCTGAATATCGTCCTCGATAAATTCCATGAAGTACGAGCGGCGTTGTTCGTCGAGCTCGCTCATCACGTCATCGAGCAAAAGGATGGGCTGCTGCCCGGTAATCTCCCTTACAACCACCGACTCGGCCAGTTTATATGCCAGGACGAGAGAACGTTGTTGCCCCTGACTCGCGAAAGCTGAGGCGTCGTGGCCGTCGAGCAGGAAGGAGACGGAATCCACATGGGGCCCGACAAGAGCCCGATGGTGCACACGTTCGGCGGTTTTATGGCTTTTCAAATACGATTCGAAGTCGCAACGCGCTTGGTCTTTATCGAAAAGGTACCCACCCCCCGATAACTTCTCGTGATGAAGCCAACAGGGGACATATATTAGGGAGGCTTCTTCCGCACCCCCCGTTATGGTTAGATAAAATTCTTTAAATACCGGCATCAAACACCCTATAAGATACATCCGATGTTGAAGAACCTGAATTCCCACACGTATCAGAACATCGTCGATGCTCTCTATGAAGGCGTCGGGCATCTCGTCCTTGAGGGCCTGATTTTTCTGCTTCAGCAGTTTTGCGTAATCGTTGCGAACCGCGTAATAATTCTTCGACACCTGAACACCCAGAGAATCAATGGCCTTCCTTCGCACCCCCGGGGCGCCCTTCACCATTTGCAGATCGTCGGGAGTGAAGGTCACAGCGGGAAGGAGGCCGGCCAAAGAGCCGGCTCCCTTCCTCTTGCCATTCAACTTATAGGTTTTTTTTCCTCCGTCGATGACGAGTTCCTCGTCGAGCATCCTATGTGCACCCGATAGATGAATTTTAACCTGGGCGGTCTCTTCACCCCAACGAACCAATTGGTTGGCGCGATTCGTGCGAAAAGACTCCAAAGCCGTCATGAGCTGTATCGCCTCGAGCAGACTGGTCTTACCCACGGCATTTGGGCCCTCGAAAATGGTAAGCGGACCGATTGCGGCTCTCTCGAAATATTCGTAAACCCGGAAGTTCCGACAGATCAGACTCTCCAGTCTCAATTGCTCGGCTGCTCCAGTGCTTTGAGAAAGGTAGGACATACGACGAGTCTATATGCGCATCGGCATGACCAGATAAAGATACTGCTGTTCCGGGGCTGCGCGGAGTATGCCCGCTTTCCCCGGCCCCTGTAACTCTAGGGAAACCGTTTCCGTTTCCACGGAAGAAAGGCCGTCGATAAGGTAGGCGGAATTGAACCCCACCTCGAAATCGTCACCCTCTATTTCGCTGTGAATGGTTTCAGCGGCCGTGCCGACGTCCTGGGACGCAGTGGATAATTGGGTGGTTTGAGATGGTCCGTTCAAGGAAAATCTTATCGGGGCAATTTTACTGCTCAGAAGCGAGATGCGCTTGACGGATTCCTTCAACTGCGCGGTGTCGAAACGCACTACCGTCTGATAATCGGTCTCGAGATAACGCTCGTAAGGAATAAAGCTGCTTTCAATACGGCGGTTGATGAAAGTCGCCGACCCGTAGCGGGCAACAACCTGGTTCTCCGCAAGGGCTATTTCAATAAGGGGATCGGCTTCAGACAGACCCGCCAGATCCTGCAGGAAGGGGGCAGAGACAAGAGCCTTGAAGCCTTCCTTCACACCTTCGACGGAAACCTGGGTAATGGCAAGGCGATAGGTGTCTGTCGCCACCATCTTCAACTCTCCCTCATCGACGGCTATCCATACGCCGTCGATGGTCGATTGAATCGCATCCCGAGGGATGATTCTGGCGACGCGGCGAACCATATCTCTGAATGAGGCGAAGGGGATGGAAATGGATTCTTCTTCAGCCACCTCCGGAAAACCGGGGAAATCCCGCGCAGAGAGGGTTTTCAGGGAGAAGGAAGCCGTTTCGCAGAGGATATTGGTCGTATCGGATCCTTCTATATACTCGATATGGACGGCGGAATTCGGCAAGCTCTTAACCACATCGAGAAAGAGCTTCGATGGAATGACCGTCTGCCCCTCTTCTTCCACAAGTGCGGAAAGATTGAGGCGGATAGACAGGTCGAGGTCGGTGCTCTCGAGGGTGAGAGTGTCGTTGGAGGCGCTCAGGTAGATGCCAGTCAATATCTGCTGCGTCGAATGAGAATGGGCTCCTTTGGAAACCGTGGTGAGCGCCGTCTGAAGCTCGCTTGCGTTGATGCTGAATTTCACCGAACTGTCCTTTCTTTAATTACTTTGAATCATTGTCATAATAAGAACGGTGGATAAGAGGGAAAACCTATGTCTTACCAGATAGATGCCTTGTTTTATTATCGTATCGACAGCGGATTAACCGCGCCTGCTCTCCTCATCCAACACTTCTTTTTTTATCTTTCCACTCCAAACCTGTTCTTTCCACTTCAGGTCGTATCTTTTCCCACTTGCTTTCCCTATTGGTCGAGAAGTTCCTGGCGCAAGACCTCTATCTCTTCGTTGACGTCGCGGCTCTCCTTTAATTTCTCTTCGACGCTTCGGTAGCTGTACATGATGGTCGAATGATCTCGATTGAATTCTGCTCCTATGGTGTTGAAGGGAATATCAATCATCGTCCGGCAGAGATATATCGCAATCTGCCGTGCATAGGTGATGTTAGCGGACCGCTTTCTTCCTACGAGCTCCGCATGGCTTATTCCGTAGAATCTCTCCACTGCCGTCTGGATATCGCTGACCTTCAGGCGTTTTGCAATTCCGCCGCTGAAATGGTCCGCCAGGAGCCTTTGCGCTTCCTTCACCGAGATTCCGGCGTTTCTTCCATTGCGTATTTCGAAGACGATTTTAGTCACGGCACTTTTGAGCTCTCGAATGTTCGAACTCGAATTCTCGGCTATATACTCCTGCACGTCTGCCGGAAAGATAAAGTCCTCCCCAACTCTTTTGCATTCCTCTATGTAATTGCGAATGATACCCAACTTCGTCTCTGGTTCTGGCGGTTGGATGTCGCAGATGCCGCCCATGGCGAAGCGGCTCCGATATCTTTCGTCTATGTCGATGTTCTTAGGTGCACGGTCGGCGGAGAGGACCACTTGTTTTCCCCGGTCCACCATGCGGTTGAAAATCTGAAAAACCATATTCAACGTCGCCGGGCGGTTCTGGAGGCCTTGGACATCGTCTATGAGGAGCATATCCGCTGTTTCGTAGCGGTGTTTGAATTCGCTGAAAGCATTGGGGTTGTGGCTCGCCGCAGCATCGGCGTAATCGTTTACGAGTTCCATCGTGTCCACGTACACCGTGCGCTGTTGGGTGTAATTTATCCGAATGTAATTCTGGATGGATCGAAGCAGATGGGTTTTACCCAAACCGCTTTTTCCGTAGATGAATAGAGGGTTGAAAGCCGTCACGCCGCCCGGGGTTTCCGCCACGGCAACGGCCATCGAGTAGGCCATGTTGTTCGATGTGCCGGTAACGAAATTCTCGAACGTGTAGCCGGAAATGAAGGTTTCCGAAGGAAGATAAGGGGTTGCACCTGCGTCCGTCGTGTGCCCGCCGCCCGCACCCCTACCAGAGGAGGGTGCGGGGGTATTGGCGCTTTCGCTTCTCTTTGGAGAGCCGTTTATAGAAGGAGGTGTCTCTTCAATCCGCTGCGCCTCCTCGAAATGACTGGCCTGCTTGGCTAAATCCGGATCTACCTCCACCGCGATGGTGAAAGGGGTTCCATAAATATCCTCCAACGCACGCCGAATATGGGAGGTGTAATGGGTTTCTATCCACTTCTTTATAAAATTCGAGTCGGTGGTGAGCATCAGGTAGCCCTCGCTGAAGGCGACAGGCTCGAGCCGGGAGAAAAAAGCCTCGATTTGGGAAGGGTCGATATTCTCGAAGGTCTTTATGCGCGCTATGACGTCTCGCCAGAGTTCTGCGTAATTATCCGATGGCATGGTTCCTCCTGAGGGTTTCTTTACGGGGAGAGTGTACGGCATGAAACGTTGTTTTCAACCGTAGTTTTCCACTAATTTGTTTTACGGTTGGTGGAAAGTGGTGAAAAAACTCTTTAGTCCCCGCGTAGGCATGTGGAAAACATATACAAGCCTAATAATCGATTGGGAATAGCGAGATATTTCATCTGTTTGATTAGAATACTCTCACCGAAAAATAAATAATTAAAATAATTCCCTCACCTGGGTATATACAAATCCTTAAGCCTTGACAAAATATAAGGGCTTGTATTTTCCCAGCTCACTTTACTAAGAGACAGCTCACTTGCGTAAGGAACCCCTTGACAATTCAAAGCACCCCCTTCATGAGCTTGATTATCAACATATCCACCATTGTTTTCATCATCTGCAGTCTTTTTCAACAACCCCTCTCTTCACTTTTACGAAGTTTTCAACAAATCGTGAATAAAAAGTGGAAAAACATGAAAAGAGAACGTCAACACCTATTCCGTTATTTTGAAAAACCGAAATTTAAGGAAAGGAGTGCTCGGGAAGTACGTAGAATGAAGGTGTTCTTTCCCTATGCCATGAAATAGAGTGAAATATAAAGGAAAGTACTGTAAGGAAGTATTGGAAGAAGGAAGGCGCGGAGGGATGGCAGAGCGAGAATCTTTCGATTACAGCTATGTCCCCACTATCGCGCGCGTGGCCGTCTACGATGACATGAAGATGGCTCCGCGAGTGATAGAAATCGAACCTGCGCCCACGGCCGAATACATAGAGAAACTCGCGGATGTGATAGACGAGCAGAAGAGGAGCCTGGGAGGATCCATTCCCTATTCCGCCATTAGGGAAGTGTCGGAGAATTTCATCCACGCCCGATTCACCGAGGTCGTCGTTTCCGTTCTCGATAAGGGGAATACTATACGATTCTGCGACCAGGGGCCCGGTATTAAAGACAAGGAGAAGGCGACTCTTCCCGGGTTCACGTCTGCTCAGGAACCCATGAAGCGCTATATCCGCGGCGTGGGAAGCGGGCTTCCGCTCGTCAAAGAATATCTCGATGTCTCCCATGGCAAGATAACCATAGAAGACAATATCGAGGCCGGGGCTGTCGTGACCATTAGTCTGAATGGGGGCGCCGATACCGATGTTGCGCGGAATAATCCAACTCCCCTTAGCTTCGAGTCCCCGGTTTCCCTTCCCGGCGGCGAGAGAACCGTCGTTATGCCGCCCTTATCCGACAGGGAGGCACTCATCCTCAACGAGTTTGCCGAAGAGGGGGCGCTCGGCGTATCGGATATGGCCCAGCTGACCGGGTTTCCCGTCAGCAGTATCCACACGCTCATGAAAAAGATGCAAGAAGCGGGATTTATAGAGACGACCCGCAATAAGAAGAGGATTCTCACCGATTACGGTGCGGAGATTTGCAGAAGGTTGCAAATAATCAACACAAGATAATGTGGGTCTGGAATCTTTGACCACAACGGTCGCGCTTTGAATGCGAAAACCAGATGAAGACAGTTGACGCCCCAGGTCGCAGGCGTTAGGTTGTCACGGTTACTCTATTGGAAACGAAAGGGATTAGCCATGAAGCGCACCTATCAACCGAACAAACACAAGCGCGCTAAGTGCCACGGCTTTCGCGCTCGTATGTCCACCAGGGGCGGACGTGCCGTCTTAGCCCGTCGTCGTGCCAAGGGACGTAAGCGCCTGACCGTGTAAGAAGAAGGTTTCGTGTTGGAGATCATCAAGTCCAGCACCGAGATATCCTCCTTATTCTCCACGGGTAGAAGATGCGGCAGCCGTTGCATCACGCTTCTGTATCAGAGGAGAGAGCAACACGACCTTCCGGGTCGTGTTGCTTTTATTGCCGGGAAAAAGAACGGCAATGCGGTTTGGAGAAATGCAGCTAAACGAAGGATGCGTGCCATCGCACGTGAATTGGGTGCTCCATGGGCGGGTTACGATGTGGTTTTTCTCGCGAAGAGGGGCATTCTCGATGAGGACTATAGTAAAGTGCTCTTCGCTTGTCGGAAGTTGATTCGCGATAACGTGGAAAAGTAGATGGAATCGCATGCGCCGGTTCGGGGATACACTGAAGAGGATTCCGGTTTTCATCGCCGTATTCCTCATCAAATTCTACCGGGCGGCCATCTCCCCTCTCTTTCCCGGAACCTGTAGATTCGAGCCCACTTGCTCGCAGTATGGGATTATCGCGTTTCGAAGATTCGGGTTCTGCAAAGGATTCGTCCTGACGGTGAAGAGAATATTGAGGTGCCATCCCGGTGGTGCTTATGGGTACGATCCCGTGCCCGAGAAAGATGAGGGCATCGCTTCGAAAGGGTAAACACAGTGTGGGACGCGTTTAAAGACTTCATATTCTGGTGTATCAGCAGCGTTTACAGCGTTTTCGGCGACTGGGGTATGGCTATTCTCATAATCACGATAATCTTTCGCTGTCTGCTGTTTCCCCTCATGCAGAAGCAGATCAGATCGAATTATCAAATGCAGAAGGTCCAACCCCTCATGCAGGAGATTCAGAAGAAGTATGCCGACGATCCACAGCGTCAGCAGGAGGAGATGCAGAAGATTTACGCGGAAGCGAAATTCAATCCCCTCGCAGGGTGCCTGCCCATCTTTCTCCAGATGCCCATTTTCGTGGCTCTATTCCAAGTGCTTCAAGAAATGCCCACCCGCACCGCTGGTAGCGGGTATCAGTTCTACAACTTGATTCCCGACCTCACCCAAACACCCTCTTCCTCTTTCGGGCAGGGTATTGTCTCGTTCATCCCCTACGCCATCTTGCTTATCATCTTCGCCGGCGCCACCTTCCTGCCGATGGTTCTCCAGCAGATAAGCACTCCCGACAACCCCCAGAAGAAGCAGACGCTTATTATGAGCGGCTTCATGACGCTTTTCATGTTGTGGATCGGCTGGGGTTCGCCTGGCGGCGTGCTCTTATTCTGGGGAGCCTCCTCCATCTTCGGCGTGGCCCAGCAGCAGATTACCATGCGGACCCTCAAGAAGAAGGACCAAGAGGAAGAAGCCGATATTATCGATATCAAGCCGGTAGAGGTGGATATCACCCGCAAGGAAAAGAAAAAGCGCCCGACGAAAAAACGCTAATAGTCTTCATAGTGAACTGCAATCCCGTCTCGGCGGGATTGTTGGTATATACCGCGGAGAGCGATTGGAAGGAATACCATGGCCGAGGAAAACTTTGATTTGGATATGGATATTGATGCCGCCGTCCAAGAAGCAATGTTCGATTTAGATGAAGAGCCGCCGTCGATTTCCGAGCAGGCTGTGCAGGAGTACGCCGAGCAGACCACGCCCGCGTCCGCAGAGGAAAATCAGCAGGAGATCTCCGACGAGGAACTCGACCATATCGCCGATACGGCCATTGCTCTTTTGAACGATATCTTCAAATATTTCAACCTGGGCGAAGTGACCGTCGACGAATACGAAGGTGATGAAGGCGAGCTTATCTTGGATATCACCGGCGACGACCTGGCTGTCCTGATCGGCCGTCACGGTAAAACCCTTGATTCACTGCAGTTTTTAGTGTCGGCTATCGTCATGCGGCAAATCGGCTTCAGGTATCCTGTCGTCATCGACGTGGAAGGCTACAAGAGCCGTCAGCGCGACAAGCTCGAGTCGATTGCCGTGTCTGCCGCTAAACGGGCGCTTGCGTCTGGACGAGCGGTCAAACTCCGCCCGATGTCTCCCTATGAGCGCCGCCTCATCCATATTCGGTTACGTGATTACGACGGCGTGGAAACCGTATCCGAAGGAGAAGGCTCGACCAGGCATGTGGTGGTAACTCCCCTCTAGCGGTTTTTGTATCACGAAAGAAGAAAATCCCGTCCACCTGCAAGATGGACGGGATTTTTCTTAGAGAGGGGAAGCGTGTGGAGGGAAGAAATATGGACGAAAAGACAAGGCGCCTCCAGGAAGAGCATGTGCGGCTGATTGTAGAAGCGAATAAGATGACAAATCTCACGCGTATCGATTCCTGGGATTCGGCGATGCTCCTTCATTTAGAGGATTCTCTCGTGGGAGCGGCCGAATTAGACGATGCACCTGCAGGGAGGTCGGCGGATTTAGGGTCCGGTGCAGGTTTTCCCGGTATTCCGCTCTACTTGGAAACGGGGCGTCCTTTCCTTCTAGTGGAAAGCGTGGGGAAGAAAATCAGGGTTCTCGACGATGTTTTGAAGAAGCTGGGTATCGATTCGGAAGTTAAAACCTACAACGGACGAATTGAAGAACTCGCCCTCGAGCAACCCGAATCCTTCGCAGCCGTTACCGCTCGCGCTCTTACCGCCCTGAATTCACTTATGGAATTAGCCTCCCCTCTCCTGCAGCAGGGTGGCAGATTGGTGGCGTATAAGAGCGCTGCTTGCCAAGAGGAGCTCGATGTAGCCAAGGGGTTGCAGGAAAAATTGGGGATGAAATTCATCTCCGTGCGTAATTGCACCCTCAGCGACGGGAAGACCAGAAGGAGCATCGTCGTCTTCGAGAAGGTAGCGGAACCGCAGGTTATGCTCCCACGACGCGTGGGAATGGCGCAAAAACGGCCTTATAAGTAGTATGCTCGCCTCTGCGCATCCAAACGAAAATTGAGCTTCTTGCTGAGTGTTTCACGTGAAACACTCGGAGAGTGGGTATAATCTCCCGTGCAACCACGAGAAAGGAGCTTTCGTTGGGATGGTTTGATAGTTTAAAACGCAATAACAAAACGGACGAAGAGGCTGTCAACGAGGAAAACGAAAACGAGGCTACCCTACTGGAATCAGAGGTTGAGACCGTGGAGATGGATCAGCCCGATAACGATTTCGCTGAAGATGAGCCTGATTCGCGAGAAGGGTCCGCATATCAGGAAGAGTCCGAGGAAACACTCTCCGATAGAAAACCCCTGAAGACGATGGCTGACAAGAAGCCGGTCACTCATACCATCGGCACCACCCAGATAATCGGAATCATCAACCAGAAGGGCGGGGTGGGCAAATCCACCACGGCAGTGAACCTCGCCGCGGCCCTCGGTACGATGAACAAGGCCGCACTTCTGGTAGATCTCGACCCCCAGGGTAACGCGACGAGTGGTTTAGGTATAGATAAGGGAGAACTCGAGAGTGATATCTACGATGTGCTTCTTTCCGATTTATCTGTCGAGGAGGCAATCGTCCCGGATGTGTGCGAAGGACTCGACGTCTTGCCCGCCACCATCAATCTGGCCGGCGCCGAGGTGGAGCTCGTCAATGAAATAGCCCGCGAAAACCGTCTGAAGATGGCTTTGGGGTCGCTTCGAGGAAAGTACGACTATATTTTCATCGATTGTCCGCCCTCCCTGGGTTTGCTTACCGTGAATGCCTTGGTGGCATCGGATAAGCTACTCATCCCCATCCAGTGCGAGTTCTATGCCTTGGAGGGTGTGACAAAACTTCTTGATTCGATGAAACGTGTCAAAAGTCTCCTCAATCCGGCGCTTGATATCTATGGCGTCCTCTTGACTATGTACGATGGTCGCACAACGCTCTCACGTCAGGTGGCGGAGGAAGTGCGCCGTTATTTCGGCAAGGCCGTTTTCGAGACGATGGTTCCCCGCACGGTGAAACTCTCGGAGGCTCCGAGTTACGGGCTTCCCATAACGGAATACGACCCTAAAGGCCGCGGTGCCGAGGCCTATTTGAATATGGCAAAGGAAGTGATAGCCCGTGGCTAAGCCAAAGAGAAGCGGTCTGGGGAGAGGTTTAAACTCCCTTCTCGGGGAAAGCAAGAGCGAATTGGGACAGAGCCCGGCCGAGCCGGAGAAACCTGCGAAAAAGAAAGAGGCCCCCGAGCAGAAGCCTACCCCCAGGAAGCAGGACAGCGCTCCTGTACAAGAGGCGAAGGAGGAAGAGCCCTCTCCGAAGCGGGTAGAGCCGACCACGACCGTAACAGAAGAGGCTGCCGTCGCCGCTCAGGTGAAGAAGCGCCCGGCCAAAGAGCCGATGGCCCAGAAACCCGAGCAACCCATCTCCCGTGCGGAAAGCGCCATGCGCGAAGCGGAGATGCGGGGTGATGTCGCAAAACCCGCTCCCTATATCGAAGAGGACGATCATGCCACCATCAAGGAGGTAATCGTCCGCGAGAAGAGGGTGGAGAAGGCGACAGACGAAGTGGAGATAGACAAAGTCTTCCCGAATCCGAATCAGCCGCGAACGAACTTCAAGGAGATGGAAATCGAAGAGCTTGCCGCCTCCATCGAAAGAGACGGGCTGCTCCAACCCATTCTCGTGCGCAAAGACGGCGACAACTATCAGATCATCGCCGGCGAGCGCCGTTGGCAGGCGTGTAAAAAGGCCGGTGTGAATACCATTCCCATCCGTCTGAAGGATGTCGAAGACGACAAGGCCCTCGAGCTCGCGCTCATCGAGAACATTCAGCGTACCGACTTGAATCCCATCGAAGAGGCTTACGGCTACAAGCGTCTGATGGAGCGCAAGGGGATGACTCAATCCGATGTTGCCCAGGCGGTATCGAAGGGCCGCTCCACTATTGCCAATGCCCTGCGTCTTCTGGACTTGCCCGAGGATGCCCAGCAGCTTCTCTACGAGGAGAAGATCACGGCGGGGCATGCTCGCGCCATCCTCTCCATCCCCTCTGCGGCGGTGCGTCAGAAACTGACGGAGAAGCTTCGCGACGAGAAGCTTTCCGTGAGGGAAGCGGAGTCGCTCGCACGCCTTTATGCCGGGCAGGCGCAAAACAACGAGAACGCGAAGAAGCGCACCCCCGCCCCCGCCTCGTTCAAGAAATGCGCGAGGAAGCTCCGGAAGCGCCTCAACACGAAGGTGAGCATCAAAACCGTTCGCGGTAAGAACAAGATAGAGATCGAGTTCGCCGACGAAGACGAATTGCAGAGAATCTTCGAGCTCATGAGCAACTGACACGGAAGGCGCCCCGCGGCGCCTTCTTCAATTCAGCGTGCTTTTCAGCTGCCCGCAGGCCCCATCGATATCGGACCCCCGCGAATCTCGCAGGCTGGTCTCCACCCCCGCCCGCGCAAGTCGCTCCATCCATCTATTCACCGTGCGCGAGTCGCTCGGTTTGAAGGAGCTTCCTTCCACATCGTTCAAAGGGAGCAGATTAATATGCACGTGCAGCCCCCTGCAGAAGGAGATGAGGGCATCGAGGTGTTTGTCGGTATCGTTCAGCTTGGAGATGAGCAGGTATTCCAGGCTTACTCTCCGTCCACAGACCTCGTAATAGGTCCTCAAATCGGCCCTCAGCGCCTCGCAATTTTCGCCTGCGACGCGCGGCATCAGCAGGTCGCGGGTTTCCTGCACTGCCGAATGGAGGGAAAGGGCGAGGGTGAATTGCTCCGGTTCCCGGGCAAACGCAGCGATGCCGGAGGGTATTCCGCAGGTGGAAACGGTAATGTGTCTCGCTCCGATATTGAGCCCCTGCGGATCGTTGAGGATATGCAGGGCGGCTATGAGGTTGTCGTAATTCAAGAAGGGTTCGCCTTGCCCCATGGCGACCGCATTGGAGACTCTCGAATCGAAATCCCGCTGCACGCAGAGAACCTGCTGGACTATCTCGCCGGGGAGGAGGTTGCGCGTGAATCCCTCTTTGCCCGTGGCGCAAAACGCGCAAGCCATGGAGCACCCCACCTGGGTGGAGAAACACACGCTCAACCGCCGTGCCTCGCCTTGCTTGTTGGAATCGCGTGAAGGTATGCCCACTGTTTCCGTCAGCGCGCCGTCTGCGAACTTCAGCACGTATTTTCGCGAGCCGTCGCGAGAGACGCGCCGCTCCACCACCTCTGGGATATCCAAGGGTGACGTCTCGGCGAGCTTGCTTCGAAGCGAGGACGGCAGATTGGTCATCCGATCAAAGGAAGTTTCCCCCTTGCCGTAAATCCATTGGATGAGCTGCTTTGCCCGGAAACGCGGTTGATCGAGCTCCTTCATCAACGGAGCGAACTCTTCGAGAGATAGGTTGTTAAGCGGTGTGGTCATGACACGTATTATAGGAAATGCGACGGCGCTTTGATAAACTTCGGGAAAGCATTCACGATGAAGAAAGAAGGGTGTATGTCTATCGTCCCCTCGCAGGTGAAAGTGGCTCTGTTGGCCGGAGGAACGAGTGGAGAGAGGGAAATATCCCTTGCTTCGGCCAAGGGCGCCGGGGATGCACTTGCGCAAGCCGGGTTTTCCTATACGCAATTGGATCCTGCGCAGAGAGGGGATTTGGCGGCGCTTCTGGAAGGGGACTTCGACATAGCCTTCCTCTGCTTGCACGGCAGAGGCGGCGAGGACGGTTCCATCCAGGGGTTGCTCGAAACGATTGCGTTGCCCTATACCGGCTCGGGGGTGTGGTCGAGCGCCACGGCGATGGATAAAGCCAAGGCAAAGGTGTTTTACCGGGAGGGGGGTATTGCCACGCCGCAATCCTCGACCCTTTTCAGAGGGGAACAGGTGGATGTGGATGCCATTATGGAATCCTTGGGAGGCCATGTCGTCGTAAAGCCCGGCACCGAGGGAAGCGCACTCGGCGTCTCCATTTGCGAAGGTGGCGAAGAGATAGCCGAGGCGGCCGAAAAGGCATTCGCCATCGACGAGGAAGTTGTTTTCGAGTCCTTCGTGGAGGGCACCGAGCTGACCGTGGCCGTTTTGGGAAACGAGGAGCCCCAGGCGCTGCCGGTTATCCAGATTATTCCCCAGCTGGGGGAATTCTACGATTTTGAATCGAAATACGCGGCAGGTGGATCGAAGCACCTTTGCCCAGCCCCGTTGACCGAAGAGCAGACGTCGCGAGCGCAGCAAGCCGCCGTCGCCGCCCATAAAGCCCTTTCATGCAGAGGGATGTCGCGCACAGACATGATTCTGGATGGAAAGGGCATCTGCTGGGTGCTGGAGACGAACACCATCCCCGGCATGACGGAGACGAGCCTTCTGCCCGAGGCCGGCCGCGCAGCAGGCAAGAGTTTTCCCCAGCTGTGCACGGAGCTGATAGAGCTGGCTTTGGAGTAGCGGAGCAGCCGCCCCGCGCCCTAGAAACCCAGCAGCGTCTTCACGAGCCAAATGGCGCCGAGCACCAGCGTGATGATGAAGGCCCAGCCAACAACCATGCAGCCAGGGTGCCTCTTGCGCGCGAGCTCGATCATGTTCTCGTTGAAGCTCCGATGGTCCTTTACCAGCGCTTGCCCGGGCTTGAGATCGTATTTCTTCTGCGTGGTCGTTGGCAACCAGGCACCCTTGGCTGCTAGCACCTGGTCGTAGCCCTTCTGCCCCAGATCCACCGTGGGGCGATTTCCCTCCGCGAGCATATTGCTGATGCCCTGGACGAAGATATCGAGGGATTCGGCCTCCGACTCCGGGTAGCACACGAGAGCCACCTCGCCCCAGTAGATGCCCGGGTCGGGCTGGCTGGAGTAGAAGACCGAAGCTAGGACCGCGCAGGTTTTCCACCCTTTTGCCCGGCAAAGCACGAGTTCCTGTGCCTCTTCTCCTTCCACGAACCCGACGGTTTTCCCGAAGCGGTTTCGAAGCCAGGGCACCTGATCGCCGTTTTCGACGCGGTATTCTATTTCGTAGATGTCCCCCACGAGATTGTCGGCCCCCATGAGCATCGACCCCTCCTTCTTGTCGGGGGTGGAAAAGCGAGCATAGGCACCGTAGTAAGGCGTTGTAGGCATGTTTTCTCCTTGAGGGGGTTTTCACGATGGTCTGTGAGGTTTCTTTCATGATAGGCTGTTCGAGTTTGAAGGCAGGTTGATTCTCACGGACGCGCTCTATAAATACATCATTGAAGGCACCCCCCAATGCATCGTCGACCGTTATGCCGGTCTTAAGCGTGCGGCCGAGGGCGATTTCGGCGTGCTCGACGAGGATGTGGTGGTCATCGACACAGAGACCACGGGGGTCTCGTTCAAGCACGATCAGCTGACCCAGATAGCTGCGGCCCGTATGCGCCATGGCGAGATAACCGAGTGGTTTGTGACATTCGTGAACCCCGGCAAGCCCATTCCCGAAGACATAGCCCATCTGACCAATATCCACGACGAGGATGTAGCCGATGCGCCCAATCCGGTTATGGCCGTCAGGCAGCTGGTCGAGTTTGTCGGAGAGAGCAACCTGGTGGCCCATAATGCCAATTTCGACCGGCATTTCTGCACTAAGATCGCTGCCGGCGTGCCCCTGAAGAGCAATATTTGGATAGACTCGCTCGACTTGGCCCGCATCGCCCTGCCGCGCCTGAAATCCCATCGTCTGCTCGATCTGGTGAGGGCATTCGATGCTCCCGTCTCCACGCATCGCGCCGATGCGGATGTCGAGGCATTGTGCGCCATATACCGCATTCTTTTGGCTGCGGTGGAGGCCATGCCCGCGGACTTGGTGAAGGAAATCGCCGCTATGGCCGATGAAGACGTTTGGCCCACGTCTTACGTGTTCAAACAGATGGCGGACCCTTCCTCGCCGCGCTTCAGCCTGCGGCGCATGCGCCAGAACAACCTATTCGAGATAGGCGCGGCTCCACGGGCGGACGCGGCGGACTTGGCGGCCGATCCCTCGCGCGGGTTGAAGTTCGCCTCGACCGAGGAAATCCGTCAGGCGTTTTCACCCGATGGCGTCGTGGGCAAGATGTACGACCATTTCGAAGCCCGCGACGAGCAGGTCGCTATGGCCCAAAGCGTCAACGAGGCTTTCTCCTCGTCGGAGAACCTGGTTATCGAGGCGGGCACCGGCGTGGGGAAATCCATGGCATATCTGGTTCCCGCGGTTGTCGCCGCCAAACGCAATGGCATTTCCGTGGGGATAGCGACCAAGACCAACGCATTGCTCGACCAGCTCGTGAATCACGAGCTCCCCGCTCTTGCCGATGAAGTGGGAGGGCTGGATTATTGCAGCCTGAAGGGATTTGCCCACTACCCCTGCCTGCGGAAGGTGGATCGCATCCTTCAAGAAGGCCCGGGAATCAAACGGACCCAAGACGGAGAGGTTTCCCGGGCGCCGGCATTGGCGGGGTTGCTCTCTTTTGCCGAGCAAACGGACTACGACGATATCGACGGGCTGAAAATCGACTATCGGGCCCTGCCCCGCTACGAGATAACCACTACCAGTCACGATTGCCTGCGGCGCAAATGTCCCTTCTTCGGTACGAAATGCTTCGTCCACGCTTCGCGCCTGAGGGCGGAACGGGCGGATATCGTCGTGACCAACCAAACCCTGCTCTTCTGCGATGCGCTCGCCGAAGGCGGGCTTCTTCCCCCGATCCGCTACTGGGTGGTGGACGAGGCCCACGGGGCGGAAGCGGAAGCCCGAAATGCCTTCAGCACCACGATAGATGCCGGTGAAATCGACCGGCTGCTGCGGAAGGTGGACGTCGCAGACGCAAGCAGGAACATCTTCATGCGCACCGAGCGCCTTCTGACGGGTAACGTCGAGGCCACCGAGGAGCAGGTGCGGGAGCTGTTGACGCCCGAAGAGCAATCCGCGGCGGGAGAAGGGCTCTCGTGCGGGGATACCTTGGTGTTCGCTTTGTGCGGCAAGGCGATGCGTGCGGGCAAGGTTTACAGCGAGGCGGCGCGTGCCTTTGGCGAGCACATTCACGATCTCCTCGCCTTCGACAACAGCCGTGGGCCGAAGAACTACGACATCGTCGATGTATGGATTAGCGACGAGGTGCGCGAAAGCCGGCAGTTCGAGAGCCTGGTGGGGCTCGCACACGAAATGTGCGACGCCGCGGAGAAGCTGATCGGCGCCTCTCGGGGGCTTATCTGTCTCATGGAGGACGTGAAGCAGGCCGCAGCGCTCCAGAGGGAGCTCGCGAGCGCGACGCTCGGACTGAAGGATCAGCTGAGCGCCTGCGAGACCATTCTGTTCCACGACACCGACGCCTACGCCTACTCGGCTCACCTGATACGCCGCCCCTCCGGCCGCTACAAAGGGTCGGAGTCCCTTACGGCACAGATGATGAGCGTGGGTCCCACCATGAACGAGACCCTCTACGCGCGTACGCACAGCATCGTATTCACCTCGGCGACCATGGCCATCGCCGATACCTTCGATTCCTTCGTAAGGTCCCTGGGCCTTGGCGAAAGCGAGTATTCCAGCGTGCGCACTTGCAAGCTCGACAGCAGCTACGACTTCGATGCCAACATGACCATCTACGTCGCGCAAGACATGCCGGAGCCTAACGACAAGCGGTATTTGGAGGCTCTCTCGGAGTTTTTGGTGGGCATACACCGCGCCCAGGGAGGCAGCACCCTCAGCCTCTTCACAAACCGGCGCGAAATGGAGAAGTGCTACGACGTGGTCGGCCCTGCCTTGAAGACCGACGACTTGCGCGTGGTCTGCCAGAAATGGGGCGTAAGCGTGAAGGGGCTGCGCGACGACTTCATAGCCGACGAGCACCTGTCGCTGTTCGCGCTTAAAAGCTTCTGGGAGGGTTTCGATGCGCCCGGCTCCACACTCAAGACGGTAGTTATCCCCAAGTTGCCCTTCAGCCGGCCGACCGACCCCCTTTCCTTGGCCCGGCAGCAGGTGGATCCCCAGGCGTGGTCGCACTATGCGCTGCCGACGGCCGTGCTGGAGACCAGGCAAGCGGCAGGCAGGCTCATTCGGAAGTCCACGGACACCGGCAACCTGGTGCTGGCGGACAAGCGCCTGGTGTCGAAGGGCTACGGGAAGGCCTTCCTCAAGTCGATGCCAAGCAGCAACATCCAGGTGCTGCCGATGGGGGAGATAATCAGCCGCCTGACCCTGCCCCGCTAGATGGGGCGCCTTGGGGCGGCTCGGGTAACCCCGACGGGGGCAACTAGGTTGCCCCGTCGGCCGGGGACGCAGGCGGCCGCCGACCCGGCGACCGGCCGGCGGGCTGCTGCCGACAGCCGGCGGCATCTCTTCCTGATTGCGCACTGCAGACGTAGTTTCGCGGGTTTTCCTTGCGGATGGGCTATACTTGTGAAGATTAGGTCCAATTCGGGACAAAGGAAACACGAGCGAAAGGCGCACATATGTCGGAACTACTTGACGATATCGCGTATCTGTCGCAAGAAATAGGGCCGCGCCCTGCGGGGACGGAAGAGGAAAACCAGGCAGCTCAGTATCTGGCGGAGCGCTTTCAGCGAAGTGCGGAGATGGAGGCGCAGGTGGAGGAGTTCTCCTGCTCCAACCAGCCCGGTTTAACCGAAGCCCTTCTCTACGGCATCCCTGCCGTCGTTTCCATCATCGCGGCATTCTTCCCCGTTCTGGGTATCGCCGCCTTCATCCTCACGCTGGCCTGCGCGCTCTTGTTCGTCATGGAATTCCTCGGCCGTCCGCTGGTCTCCCGATTCTTCGACCGCGGGATCAGCCAGAATGTCGTGGCGAAGTACGAACCCGTGGTGGAGGGAGGACGCGCCCGCCGCCGGAAGATCATTCTCGTGGCCAATTACGACAGCAGTCGCGTGGAGCCGGAGATCAACGCCATCGTCGGGTTTCTGCCGCTTCTGCAGAGGCTTTCCGCCGGCGCATTGATCGTGCTGCCCATTCTCTGGCTCATCAGTGTGCTTGCCGGCATGAACGTGGTTTTCACGGTCCTGTTCGTAATTCTGTCGCTGCTGGCGGTTCTGCCCGTTGTGCAGTATGTCATCCACCGTTCCGGCGTCTACAACGAGGCGGCCAACAGCAACGCCTCCGGAGCGGCTGCCCTGGTAGAACTCGCCCGCCGCGTGCAGGCGGGCGCTTGGGAGGAAATCCCCGAGTTCGAGGAAGGCGCTCGGCCCGAAATATACGGTGAAGAAGCCGCGGAGGAGGCCGGGCTCATTCCCGAGGGCGTGCCGGTGGAGTACGAAGCGCAGCCCAATGTCGGGGCGGAGCAAGCGGATTTCGAACAGCCCGCGGTCGGAGGTGCGGAAGCGCAGGCTGCATATGCAGGTGAAGCGGCCGGGCAGCCCTATGCGCGTTCAGGGGAGCCGCAGGGGGCAGAGCGGTCGGGTGCCCAGACAGATGAAACCGCGCCCGCGGCCGAGCAGCAGGAGCCCGTCGCGTCCGAGCCGGTGGCAGCGCCCGAACCCGAGCAGGAGGAATCCAGCGTTCCCGCCTGGTTCGCCGCCGCCCAGCGCAAGGCCAAGAAGCCGAAGACGACAGGTCCGGCCCGCCGTTCGCGCTACGCGGACGCCCTCGATGCGGCGGTAGCGGAGAGCAGCGTGCATTTCGAAGAGGCCAACAAGGTACTGCAGGACGAGCAAGATCAGCAGCGTCGTGTCCACAGTCGCGATATAGTGGAGGTAGAGCCTCCCGCTTCCGGCGAAGAGGTTCAGCCCGCGCCCGAAGCTGCGCCCGCAGCCGAGGTAGCAGGCCAGTCCGAAGAACCCGTTCACGACTTCTCCGTCCTTCCCGGTCAGGAAAGACAAGGACACCCGCGCGGCGAAGAGGCTCCCGCCGACGCGTCTTCCTCCAACCCGGATGCGACGACGGCCATGCCGCCCATCGATGTCTCGTCGTTGCGCGCCAGCCGCGCCGCCGAGGGCAATCCCGAGGTCGCCCGCCTTCAAAAACAGCCTTCCCGCACTATCGGACCTGCTCAAAGGCGCACCGGCGATCGTATCGTCATCGACGAGACGGGCTCTGTGCCCCAGGTTTCCGAGGAATCCGAATGGGTGTCGGAATGGCAGGCGGAATCCACTTCGGAGGCGTCGCCGCCCTTGCCGTGCGTAACGCTTCCCGATGTGGAAGGCGAGGGCGAGGAGCTTCCTTCTCTCGACGATTTGAAGCAGCGTGCCCCTCTGGCCGACGCCGTGGAAGCCGATCCCGGCGCCAAGCCCTCCCTCTCGAGCCGCATCCCGCGCATCGAACTCTCCGACAGCGGTCAGCCCAACCAAGAGGCGGACAACAAGCGTGCGGCTCTGCGGATGAGCCTTCCTTCTTTAAGCGGGGCGATTCCGACGGGGGGCGAGCGCAAGCAGGAAAACCAGGCAGTGAGCCTTACCGGGTCCTTCGCGGCCGTAGGTGCCGAGGGCACCTTCGCGCCGGTCGGCGACGAGTTGGTGGCCGACATAGCCCCCGAAGAGCGCTATGTCGAAGACGCCGATGATTCCTCCTTCGAGGAGAACGTGACGAACACGGGCGCGTATGCCGGCCCGGGGTACATGGAGATGCCGGAAAAGCACCGTGGTTTGTTCGGCCGTCTGCGTCGTCGCAAGAAGAACAAGAACGCGCCCGAGCAAAGCACGGCCAGCTGGCTCGGCGTGGAAGAGGATTTCAGCGCTCCCGAGGTGGGGGCCGCCCGTGGCAGCTGGGAGAGCTTCCAGAACGAGAGCCAGGACTTCAACGGTCGGGGCGAATACTACGACGAAGGCTATTCGGAGTACTACGACGAAGGTCAGGACTATGAAGACCCGGGCCAAACGCAGCGTTGGAACGGTGGCGCCTTCTCGCGTCTGCGCGACACAATCCGTCCATCCGGCGAAGCCGGCGAGGAACCCCTGCCCGAAGAATATGGGGAGCCGATGCCCGGGGAGCAAGGGGAGCCTATGCTCGAGGGCGATGCGGGCGAATTCGAGCAGCCGACGGAAGAGGAGCGCCCCCGCACGCGGCGCGGCGCCCAGCCGCTTTCCCCTGAATTCACCGCCATCGCCGATCTCGCGGCAGCCAAAGCTGCCCAAGATGGCGTGCAGGAGCAGATTGCCGCGGAAACCAAGCAGATCTTCGACTTCCGCTCGAACGGCATCGCGACCGAGATCTGGTTCGTCGCCCTCGGGTCGGAGCGTGCCGGCAACGGCGGCATGAAGGCCTTCCTCGCCGAACACGGATCGGATCTTCGCGGGTCCGTAGTGGTGAACCTCGAGAGCCTTGGTGCCGGAGAGCTGGGAGTTACCGAGGAAGAGGGCACGTTAATGCCCCGCAAGCCGTCTTCTCGCGTGAAGCGCTTCGTGCGAGCGGCAAGCCAGGCGACGGGCATTTCCCCGCAGGTTACCACGATGAACTGGCGCGATAGCGCTGCGGCCGTGGCCATGCGCTATGGTCTGCAAGCCATGACCATAGCCGGCATGGAGGGCGGAAAGCCCGCCTTCTACGGTCAGGGAGACGACGTTCTCGAGGCTATAGACGAGGGGCTGCTCGAGGAGAACATAGCCTTCGTGTACAGCATGTTGCAGAACATCTAGGTGCCAGGCATCAGATAACCCCCGATCTGGGTGTTTATTCCCTCGATAGGGTTCGGGGGGACTACGCATCCTTCATCGAAGTCCACCAAACACGTCCGCCGAAAAAGAGCGGCCTCCGCATGCGGAGGCCGCTCTGTGACGCTTATGGAGCGGGTGACGGGACTCGAACCCGCGAATGCGAGCTTGGGAAGCTCGTGCCTTACCACTTGGCGACACCCGCGTGGCGCCAAATCTTACCACAACTGGGCCGAGCAGTTGTCCTGCCGAATGCTCAAAATAGCAAGCGTCCACGCGGAATCCTTAAGACGGCAAGGGTATACATGCTCGACGCGGGGGTTTATGGCGCGGCGGGCACGGAAGTCGACTTCGTCCGCTAATCGGACACGGTTAAGCTCTCTTCTCTCTGCGATGGTGGGGTATTATTCGTTTCTCGGATAAAGGAGGGTTATCCATGGGAAAAGGCCTGTTCGATTATGGTGACGGGAGCGAATCTTAGAACAAATCCGCTGCATAACGGCATATCGGTATGGTGGGAGCAAAAGTGCTATGAATGGCTTTAAGAACAGAACAACGCAGATAGCGGTTATAGGCGCTATCGCTCTTATCCTTATCCTGGTGGTCGGCACCATCTGGACGGGCCACAGGGCGAGGACCGATACCGAATCCGCCGTTCGTTCAGTGAGTCTTTTGTATTTGGACGAGCTAGCGGGTCGGCGCGAGCAGGTTGTCGCAAGCAACATGCAGGAAAAGATCGACGTCATCGAAACTGCGCTCGAGTTGATGACCGATGACGACCTGAGCGACCTCGAGCACCTGCAAGCCTATCAGGCGAAGATGAAGCGCCTATTCGTTCTGGAGAAATTTGCCTTCGTCGACACCGACGGCCTGATATACACCTCCCTAGGAACGCAGACGGATATCGACCAGTACCAATTCGACTATCTGAATTTGGACGGACCCGACATTTCGGTCAAGAACCTGGAGAGCGAGGACAAGAAGGTCATCATCGCAGTGCCGGTGGATAGGGCCTTCCAGGACAAGGAACTCGTGGTCTGCTTCATGGAAATAGACATGAAGGAGATGCTGTCCGGTGTTTCCATGGACGCTCAGGAAGACGATGCAACGTTCTGCAACATGTACACGAGCGACGGCATCGCCTTGACCAATACCGTGCTGGGTGGATTGGCCGTCGAGGACAACCTCCTGAAGGCGCTGGAGAACGCCGAATTCGACCCCGGCTATTCTCACGAGGCCTTAGTGCAGGATTTCGCCGAGGGAAAGAGCGGCGAAATATGCTTCGCCTATGACGGCGTGAAGGAAACCCTCAGCTACGTACCCGTGACGGGGACCGACTGGTTTTTGACCTACCTGATACGGGAAAGCGTCATCACCGACAATATCAGCGCCATATCGGGCGGAATTATCCAGCGCAGCATCGTGCAGACGATACTGGTCGTAGCCGTCCTTATCGCGATGTTCGCGTTCATCATTCGCCAAGCCCGGAAGAATGCCAAGCTGACGTTGGAAAAAGAGACGGCCGATGCGGAAAACCGTATCAAGCAGGAGGAGATGCAACGCCAGCTTGCGTTGCAAGACGAGCTTTTGGCGCAGAGGCGGCGCCAGGAGGAGCAGAACCGGATGATAACGGCCCTGGCCTCCGACTACTGGAGCGTCTATTATCTGGACCTGGATATCGATGAAGGCGTGTGCTACCAAGAGCACGAAGATCTCGAGAGCGGCTTCAAGGTCGGGGAGCGCTTCAAGTATCTGGTTTCTGTGACGGCTTACGCCGAGCAGAACGTCAAGGAGGAGTTCCTTGACGATTTCCTGCGCTTCATACAGCCGGAAAACGTAAAGGCCTGCCTGAAGCGGCAGCGGGTCATCGCGTATCGCTATATGGTCCATCGCCATGGCAGGGACAACTGGGAGGAAGTACGCTTCGCCGGCGTGCGCCATCCCGAAGATCGCAACGACCATCTCGTTCATGCCGTGGGCGCTTGTTTCGTTGACGTGGATATGGAAACCAGGAAGGCCATGGAGCAGCAGCAGGCGCTGCAAGAGGCGTTGAAGGAGGCAGAATCCGCCAACAGTGCCAAGACCGCCTTCTTGTCCAATATGAGCCACGAAATCCGTACCCCGATGAACGCGATCATAGGCTTGGATAACATAGCCTTGAGCGATTCGGAGATATCCGACCAAACCAGGGAATACCTGGAAAAGATAGGAACCTCTGCGCACCATCTGCTCGACATAATCAACGGCATACTGGACATGAGCCGAATCGAGTCCGGACGTCTGATGATAAAGAACGAGGAATTCTCCTTCTCGAAGGCATTGGAGCAGGTGAACACCATCATCAGCGGCCAGTGCCGGGACAGGGGGCTCAAATACGAGTGCCGTACAAAGGGACAGATCGACGAGTACTACATCGGCGACGACACGAAGCTGCGCCAGGTCATGATCAACATCCTGGGCAATGCCGTGAAGTTCACCCCTGAAGGGGGGTCGGTGTCCTTCTTCATCGAGGACATCGCCCGAATGGATGACAAGGCCACCTTGTCCTTCACCATCAGCGATACGGGCATCGGCATGAGCAAGGCATTCCTGCCGAAGCTCTTCGATGCGTTCTCCCAAGAAGACTCATCCAACACCAGCAAGTACGGCAGCACGGGGCTAGGGATGCCAATTACCAAGAGCATCGTGGAGCTCATGAACGGCAGCATAGAAGTTGAAAGCGAAAAAGGGAAGGGTACGACCTTCGTCATCACGATCACGCTGACCCAGGCAGACCACCGAAGCGCAAGCGAAAGCGATATCGAGCTCAGGCCGCACGAAATGAGCGTGCTTGCCGTCGATGACGACCGCATCGCCTGCGAGCATGCCGCAATCGTGCTTGGGCAGCTGGGCGTTAGCTGCGAAACGGCGACCTCGGGCAAGGATGCCATAGAGATGGTGGGGATGCGGCATGCCCGCCGCGATGATTACAACCTGATCCTGGTGGATTGGAAGATGTCCGATATGGATGGCGTCGAGACTACCCGGCAGATTCGCGGGATCGTAGGTCCCGATACGCCGATCATCATCCTGACCTCATACGATTGGGAAGACATCGAGCAGGAGGCGAGAGAGGCCGGAGTCGACACCTTCGTGGCCAAACCCCTGTTTGCGGGCACGGTCATGGACGAGTTCCGCGAGGCTTTCAAGAGCAAGTTGACAAATAGGGCACAAGATACCGTCGACCTGACAGGGCGCCGGGTACTTCTAGCCGAGGACGTCGCAATCAATGCCGAGATCATCGCGATGGTGCTCTCCATGCGGGAAATGAAAACCGAACTCGCGGAGAACGGCAAGATTGCCGTCGATATGTTCAGCGAACATGAAGAGGGCTACTACGATGCAATACTGATGGATATGCGGATGCCGGAGGTGGATGGCCTGGAAGCAACAAGGACGATTCGAAAGCTGGACCGGGAAGACGCAAAGACGATTCCGATTATCGCCCTGACCGCCAATGCTTTCGACGAAGATGTCCAACGGAGCATGCAAGCGGGCCTCGATTCCCATTTGAGCAAGCCCGTGGAGCCCGACCTCCTCTTCGAGACACTCGAAACGCTCATCAGGCGATGATGGGGGAGGCCGCCGGGGTCGTTTTTTTGATGGACAAGAGGAGAATGCGTCGGTTTCCCCCTCGCAGGCGCTTTTGCGTTATGTTTCACGTGAAACATAACGATTGGAGGAGCTTGGCATGTCTTACAACGCGTTCATTTTCGATTGCGACGGAACCATCCTCGACACGCTGCCCGATTTGGTCGCCTTGACCAACGGGGTCCTGCGGGAGCTGGGCTACCCCGAACACACTGCCTCGGAAATCAAGTCTTATGTGGGCGGCGGCGCAGCGCGCCTTATCGAGCAGGCTACTCCCGAGAGCGCCACGGCGGAGCAGAACGCGGCGGCTTTGAAACGCTGGCGAGAGAGCTACCCCGAATACGGCATCCGCTTGACGCGTCCCTACGAGGGTATCCCCGAAGCCCTCCAGGCCCTGAAGGCCGAGGGTGTGCGTCTGGCGGTCCTCTCCAATAAGTTCGATGCGGCGACTAAGGACGTATGCGAGCGCTTCTTCCCCGATATATTCGGTATCGTCCACGGCGAATCCGAGGATATTCCGAGAAAGCCGAATCCGAGGGGGCTGCTGCGCACCATCGACGAGCTGGGCGCGACCAAAGAGACGGCGATTTACGTGGGGGATTCGTCTGTCGACGCGCAAGTGGCACAGAATGCCGGCTGCCTGGGTGTCTGCGTGAGCTGGGGATACAACCCCGTCGAAGAGCTTTTGGCAGCTGGAGCGGCCAAGATAATCTCCTCTCCCGACGAGCTTCTGACCTTGCTCTGACGTTGCGATAAAATGGCAGGACGAACCACCCGAGGAAGAAGAGCGCATGCCCAAGATTTTCACGCACGCCCAGCTGCTGGATGCGGATGTGGTCGATGCCTACTGTCGCCTGCAGAAGGAATTCACCGACCAATTCGTCTACTACGATAAACAGCGAAAGCTGCGCTGCTTGGGCCTCGGGCGATGCGTGGCCCTTCCGTCCATGGGCGATGTCGAAAGCATTTACCAAGGGCCAGAGGAAATCCCCCCGGTACTCTTCACCTTCACGCGCTTTGATGCCGAAAACCCCGCGCCATCCGACGAGCTGTTCGCCAGCTACCCGCGCCTGCGCTTTATGCTGCCCGAGATCGTGCTGGTGGAAAACGAGCGCGGAGCATACCTGCAAGTGAACAGTCTGGGCCCCGTCTATCCTGGTCGCGTTGCCCGTTTCGCCCAACATGCGGCGGAGGCCGGCAAGAGGCGACGCGAAGACATCCCCTATCGTCTGGAAATGGACTCGCGGGAGGATTGGTCTCGCGAGGTGGCCGAGGGGCTGGCCGCCATACGCTCGGGAAGAGTGGGGAAGGTGGTGCTCTCCCGGCGGGTGAAGCTTGTGGCCGAACGGCCTTTCTCGAGCAAGGACCTGCTGGTGAACCTCATCGACGGGTCGGCCCGCGGCGTCGTATTCCTCTATCGCTACGGCGATGTGTTCTTCTGCGGCTGCACGCCGGAGCTCCTGGTAAGGAAAACCGGCAACAAAGTGGAAAGCGAATGCTTGGCAGGAACTTGCCCGCAATCAAGCGATCCTCGGGAATCGAAGCGCCTGGCGGAGGAGTTGCTCGCCGATGGGAAGAACCGTCGCGAGCACGCCTTCGTCGTGGACTTCGTCCGGGCGATCTTCGACCGCAACTGCCACGATGTCCATATCCCCGAAGAGCCCGGCATCAAGTCTTTGCCCCACGTTCAGCATCTTCATACACCGGTGCGTGCCCTTATGATGGACGGCAGAAGCGTCCAGAACCTGGCTGGCCAACTTGCTCCGACGCCGGCATTGAGTGGGTCGCCCGTAGGCGAGGCCATGATGCTCTTGCGGCAAATCGAGCCCTTCAACCGAGGTTTTTTCGGCAGCAGCATCGGTTTCGTGGACGCCGCCGGCGACGGGGCTTTCTCCGTAGCCATCCGCAGCGGCGTTTTCGACGGGGAAATGGGCTATCTCTATGCGGGATGTGGGATCGTGGAAGGCAGCGATGCGGATTCGGAATACGATGAGGTAGAGCTGAAGCTGCAGACCATTCTTTCGGCTTTTGACGGGAGCGCAGAATGAAATCGAACCAGACGACGAGTCCGATCGCGCCTAAGGGAAACGGAGCGAATATCGACCAGGATTTAGTGGCGGCCGCCCTGCGGATAGCCCGGCAGAACAAGGCTGCCGAAGATGTCTTCCAGTACGCGCAGGATGCGGAATCCGAGGCGGTTCCGCGATCTGCGCCGGGCGTCAACGTGGATTCCGGCTACCATATGCCGGTCATCGACCCGGGGCAGGCCTACGGGAAGGCGGATTCGGACCCGGGAACCCCCGCGTCGTCAGCCGCGCCCGCCCCGGGGCCTTCTGCGGGCGCGGGGGCGCCCCAGGCGCCGGAGACCGATACGACCGAGCAGATGTCGACGCAGCAGATGGAGAACTTTCAGGAGCAGATGCGGCAGGCTCAGCAGGCGACGGAGGACCGGCGGTCAGAGCCGGAGGATGGCGGATACAGCCCCGGCGAGGTGAATGCGCTTTTCCTGGACGCCTTCTTCGCCGAGCTTGAGCGCTGCGGCGTGACCGACTACGTGGTAAGCCCGGGTTCGCGCTCCACGGCCCTGGCCATGAAAGCCTACGAGCGGTTCACCGACGTGTATGTGCACGTGGACGAACGCGGGGCGGCCTACTTCGCGCTGGGGCTCGCGAAGGCGAAACGGAGCCCGGTGGCCGTCATCTGCACGAGCGGCTCCGCCGTGGGCAACTGGATGCCGGCGGTTCTGGAGGCGGAATCTAGCCGCGTGCCCCTGCTGCTTCTCTCCGCGGATCGCCCGCAGCGCCTGCAGCATGTCGGCGCGCCGCAGACCTGCGACCAGTTGAAGATGTTCGGGGACCACGTGAAGAAGTTCGTGCAGATGCCCGAGCCCTCGGCAGAGGAGAAAGTCCTTTCGTATGTCCGACAGATTGCGCTGGAGAGCTGCATCGCGGCCCATGGCGCCGTGCCATCGGCGCAGAGTTGCGACGGCGGTCCCGTGCATCTGAATTTCCCCTTCGACGAGCCGCTGCTCCCCTCGCCGCAAGTGGAGCCGGACCGTCCCAATCCGTTGCCTCCAACCGTTGTTGCCGGGCAAAACTTGCTGCTTCCCGATGTGAAGGGAATCCTGCGCATCCTCGTGAACAAGCGCACGATAGCGCTTTGCGGGGAAGGCGCTGCGACCACGCCCGAAGAGGCGGAGGCCCTCGTCGCCTTCGCGCATAAACGCAACATCCCGCTGATAGCCGACCCTCTCTCGGGTCTTCGTAACTCCAGCGATCCTTTCGTCATCGACGCTTACACCGGTATGGACGAAGCGGAGATCCCCCCTGTGGATGTGGCCATCCGCCTCGGGCGGTGGCCCATAGACAAGCGGATTTGCCAGATAGTGCAGAGCCGCGATCCGATGCAAGTGGCGGTGGATATGCGCGATACCCGCGACATGAGCAGCTCCACGAGCTTGTTCGTGCACACGTTGCCGGTGGTATTGGCCGTCGGGCTGCGAGATGCCCCCACCTCTGCCAGTGCGGATGAGCGCAGCTGCACCGAATGGCTGGCCGCGAATCATCATGCTGCGGATAGGATCAAACATACCCTGCTCCACCCGCGCAACGACTTCGAGGGAGCCTACCTGGACAAGCTGCTCGGGATGGCGCCCGACCAGTCGTTGGTCTTCTGCGCCAACAGCATGAGCATCCGCACGCTGGACCGTTATTACCGCAAGTCCGGCAAAACGCTTACGGTCCTTGCCAACAGGGGGTTGAACGGCATCGACGGAACGCTCTCAACTGCTTTGGGAGCCGCCCAGGAGTTCGAGCAGACCACGCTCGTGACAGGGGATCTTGCGCTCCTGCACGATTTGAACGCTTTCGCGTTCCAGAACGAGATGCGCGTCCGCGAGATGGCCGGGGATTCAATCGCGCCATCGGTCGTGGTGGTCCTGCTGAACAACAACGGCGGCGCCATCTTCGACATCTTGCCGCAGAAGAGCGAAGAGGCGTATTTCGAGCGGCTGTTCCTTACGCCGCAGAACGTGGTCTTCCGCAATGCGGCGGGCGCTTTCGGCGTGTCCTACGTGCGTGCGGAGACCCTAAGCGAGTTCCATGGGTGCTATGCACAGGCACTGGGCAAGGCCGGCATCACGCTCATCGAGGTACCGCTGCCGCTGGCGGGCGTGGCCGACCGCTACGCCTTGGGCTAGACGGGTGTGCCCTTGGAGCAAGATCTCGCAATCGTCTGTCTGCATGGCTTCATGCAGGATGCGCGTACTTGGGAGGGCGTGCGCCGCGAGCTGCCGGAAATCGTCGCGCCTGCGTATACGGCGGACACCGACGGGAGCGCAGCGCAGATTCTCGAGCGAATCGACGCGGCTGTCGATGCAACGGCAGGCGAAGAAGGGGCGCGGGTTGCCTCTGGCGGGCCGAGCGGATCGCATGCCGCAGCCGCCCGCGCGGCCACGCGCCGCGTCATCCTGGTCGGCTACTCCATGGGCGGCAGAATGGCCGCCCTCTACGCCTTGGCGCACCCCGAGAAGCTGGCGGCGCTCGTGCTGGAGAGCGCGGGGCTCGGATGCCCCACGGAGCAGGCGCGTGAATCCATGCGGAAGCGTAATGAATCGTGGGCCCAGCGTTGCGAGCGAGATTTCCCCGCCTTCGTCTCCTGGTGGGAGAAGCTGCCCCTGTTCGCCTCCCAGAGCGAGCTCCCCGAGCAGGTTCGCAGCAGCCAGCGCGAAATGCGGCTCTCGTGCGACCCCGACCGGCTTGCCGCGCAACTGCGCCTCGCCGGCCAGCAGACGATGCCGCTCGAACCCGATTTGCTCGAGCAGATGGCGCGGCTTTCGCTGCCCCTTCACTATATCGTGGGCACCGAAGACGAGAAATATCTTGCCCGGGCTCAGGGGCTTCCCCGCAATTTCGTCCTCCATTGGGTGCGGGCGGGGCATAATGTGCATAGCGAGAACTCGGCCGAATACGTGCGCATTCTGCAGGAAATAGCGCAGGATGCCGCGCAGAGAGAACCAAGAGAGGAACGGCAATGACGATAGCATGGCAGAAAGCCGGCGACTACCGCGAGATCTTCTACGAGAAGGCCGATGGCATAGCCAAGATTACCATCAACCGCCCCGAGCGCCGCAACGCCTTCACTCCGCTCACCGTGAACGAGATGTTCGATGCCTTCAACGTCGCCCGCGACGACAGCGAGGTGGGCGTCATTATCCTGACCGGGGCCAATCATGGGGGCCGCCACGAAGACGAGGCGTTCTGCAGCGGCGGCGACCAGAAGATCCGCGGCAACGGCGGCTATGTGGACGAGAACAATGTGGCCCGGCTGAACGTGCTGGATCTGCAGCGCCTGATGCGCGTGGTGCCCAAGCCCATCATCGCCATGGTGAACGGCTACGCCATCGGCGGCGGGCACATTCTGCACCTGCTCTGCGACCTCTCGATAGCGGCGGAAACGGCTAAGTTCGGGCAGACGGGTCCCAAAGTGGGCAGTTTCGATGCCGGCTATGGGGCGGCCTATCTGGCGGCCATCGTCGGGCAGAAGAAGGCGCGCGAGATTTGGTACCTGTGTCGTCAGTACACGGCAGCCGAAGCGCTCGAGATGGGGATGGTCAATAAAGTGGTTCCCTTCGAGCGGCTCGAAGACGAGTGCGTGTCCTGGGCCCGCGAGATGCTGCAGTGGAGCCCCACGGCCCTGCGCTTCATGAAAGCCAGCTTCAACGCGGCCACCGACGGCTATGCCGGCCTGGCGCAACTGGCCGGAGACGCGACGCTTCTCTACTACACCACCGACGAAGCCAAGGAAGGCCGCGACGCCTTCAAGGAGAAGCGCAAGCCCGACTTCTCCAAATACCCGGTATTTCCCTAAGGCGGAAAGCGTTGCGGATGGAACCGAACCGGAACATCTTGGGGATTCTCGAAGAGAAGGCCGTGCTCGACGGGCACGGCGTCTGCTTCATCGACGCGATGGACGCTTATGCCGAAGTAAGCTGGCAGCAGGTTCGCGTGCGCTCCCTCCTGCTGGCGCTGGCCTGGCGCGAGAAGGGCGTCGAGCGAGGAGATGCGGTGGCGGTGGATATGGCGAACTGCCCCGAGTTCATCTACGCGTTGCTTGCCAGCGCTTACGGCGGCCAAGAACTCGTCGCGCTCAACGTGCGGCTGACCGCGGCGGAAAAACGAGAGCGTCTGGCTTCGCTTGCGAATGGTTTGCCGGGTGCGGGCAGGGCGCTGCGTGTCCATACCGCACGGGATATCGCGGGTCTTATAACCAAGCACCAGGGGAAGGACCCGATCCGCTTGCGCGAATTCGCTCGTACGGGCGAGCGGCTCTTCGTGGGGGATTCCCCCGCTTTCGTCATGTTCACCAGCGGCACGCAGGGCAAGCCGAAAGCCGCGCGATTGCGATGGGATAACATCCTGGGCGCCGCGGCTGCCTCCAACCTGGCGCTGGGGGTGGAGGTGACATCGCGCTGGCAGTTGACGCTGCCCTTGTACCATGTCGGGGGCTTGCAGATTCTCATTCGCTCGCTCTTGGCGGGCAGTCCCTTTTTGCTCTACGGCAAGTTCGACGCCGAGCAGGTGCTCCGAGACGCGAAGGCTTACGGCTGCACCCACGTCTCCGTGGTCGACAAGATGCTGCAGGATATGTTCGCTTGCCCGGTATCCGAGCTGTTGGGGCGGTATCGTTGCGTGCTCCTGGGCGGCAGCGCCCCCAATCCCCATTTGATCGAGGAGGCGGTGCGGCAAGGGGTGAATGTGGTCACGAGCTACGGCATGACCGAGACCTGCAGCCATATCGCCTGGGCTCCCGCGCAGGAGGCGGACCGGGGGATGCTGCTTTTGCCGGGGTATCGCGCCATCGTGCTCGACGCCGATTCCCGGGGGTATGGAAAGCTCGCCGTTGCGGGACCCGGGGTCTTCCACGGCTATGCGAACGCTCCCTCGCCCTTCACCGCCGATGGCTACTTCGTCACGGGTGACAGCGCGAAGTTGGCCGATGGGCGCCTGTTGGTGGCGGAGCGCACAAGCGACATGTTCGTCTCGGGCGGAGAGAACGTCTACCCCGAAGAGATCCGCGGGAAGCTGCTGCAGGTGCCCGGCGTGACGGAGGCCTGCGTTTTCGGTGCGGAGGACCCCGAATGGGGCCAGCGCCCCGTGGCTTTCGTCGAGATGGCGCAAGCGGCCCGGAGCCCCGGGTTCAACTCGCGCATCGCCGCCCGCGATGTGGCGGCGGCCCTGTCCGCCCAACTGGCGCGCATCTACCAACCTCGCGAGATCTACGTGCTGCCCGTTCTGCCGCGACGGGGCATCGGCAAGGTGAACCGCATGGCGCTGCAGCGACGTTACGCCACGCGCATCGACGTGGTGAAGGTGGAATGCTGGCGCACGAGTCAGCCGTTTGTCGGGCAGATGCGTACGGCGAAGGTCCGCCTGCGTCAACGCGAGTCGCTCGTGGTTCGTCTGACCGACGCAGAAGGCCGCACGGGGGTAGGCGAGGATGTGGCGTTCGACGCGGATTGGTATCTCCCCGAGACCTTGGAGCAGGACCTGCCCGTGATAGAGAAAACGCTCGCCCCCCTCCTGCTGGAGCATGTGCTTCTGCACCCCTCGGAAGCAAGCGCCTTGTTCGCTTGCAGCGCCAATGCAGTCAGGCACCCCCTGGCGTGCGCGGCGCTCGAGAGCGCCGTGTGGGATCTTTTCGGCAAGACGGTCGGTCGCTCGATTCGCTCGCTCATCGGCGGGGAGGACGGCGTGCGCAATCCTGCGACTCTGGAGAAACTGCCGGAAGGCTGGGTGCCGGGCGGGGCCGTTATCGGCATCAAGAGCCTCTCCGACACGCTCGAGGCGGTGCGCAAGGCGCAGGCATTCGGATATCCCCGCGTGAAGCTTAAGGTGAAGCCCGGCCACGACTTGAAAATCGTGCGGGCCGTGCGTGCGGAATTTCCCCGAATGTCCATTATATTGGACGCCAACCAGAGTTACGACGAGGGTGATCTGGACGCCCTGCGCGCGTTGGCGGCGGAAGGCATCGACTGCATGGAGGAGCCGCTCGACCCCGCGAAGAAGCCGGCGGTGGGACCGCAGGACCTGCATGCGCGACTCGCTCGCCTGCAGCGCGAGCTGCGCTGCCCCATCGCGCTAGACGAAAGCTGGACGAGCGCCGCCCAGCTCGAGAAGATTCTCGCAGCCCACCCCGACCTGCGTTGCGTGGTGGTGAAGATAGCGAAGTTCGGCGGCGTGCAGCCCGCGCTCGATTTCTGCTCCCGCGCCCGGGAGCGCGGCGTGGGGTTCTGGTTGGGCGGCATGTACGACACGGGCGTGAGCAAGCGCCTCCATGCGGCTTTCGGCACGCTTTCCGGCTGCATCCTGCCCGGCGATATAAGCGATACGGCGAATTACTTCGAGGTGGACATCTGCATCCCGCCGCTCGTTCTGGAGGATGGTGCGTTGGAGGTGAATCCCCAAGGCCACGAAACCGGCCTGGGCTGCGAGTTGGACGAGCAAGCGCTCGAGCGCATCGCCTTCGACTACCGCGTCTTCGAGTAGGTGCGCCCCGCCGCCCGTCGCTCGCCGCGAGCGTCCGCTTTACGAAGAAGGGAGTCGCGGGCGACCAGGAATATGCGGTTTTCCTGCATCAACTGTGGTACCCTATTCAGCGTTTTTCATGCGGGGGATGGCAGTGCGCGAGTGTCGTCCGATTCCAGGAGGAGGAGTATATGGCAGGCAAGCCGGCCGTCGCAGAGAAATCTGCCGACAACCCGGGCGGCATCGGGTTATTTCATCTCATAATGTCCGTGGTCACCTTGGTGGTGGGCTCGGGTATTTTCAGCTTGTGCAGCGACATGGCCGCCTCGGGCAGCAACGGGCAGGGCATCCTGCTCGCCTGGGCGGTCACCGCCTTCGGCGTTACGTGCCTGGTCGTCTGCTTCTTCGTGCTTTCTCGCGTGAAGCCCAAGATGAAGGGCGGCATCTATATGTACGCCAAAGAAGGCTTCGGCCCGTTCGTGGGTTTCTGCAGCGCCTACGGTTATTGGATCAGCGCCATCCTGTGCATCGTCGCGTTCAGCAGCCTGCTGTTCGGCGCCTTCAGCACGTTCTTCCCCGATGTGTTCAACCCGGGCGGCAACAACCTGGCGAGCATCATCGGCGAGTCGATCGTGGTGTGGTTTTACGTGTGGCTGGTGTCGCGCGGGGTGAAGGAAGCGGCGGCCATCAACGCCATCGTCACCATCGCCAAGCTGGTGCCCATCTTCACCGTGCTGGTCATCATCGTCTTCGCCGGGCATTTCCACCCTGACATCTTCGCCGCAAATTTCAGCATGGTCACCGGCGTGGGAGATGACGGCTCCATTCTGTTCGGAGCGGACGCCGCGGGCTACGAGCTCGACCTCTTCGGGCAGATGACGGCCGCCATCACCACCACCATGTGGGTTTTCGTCGGCATCGAGGCCGCCGTGGCCATATCGGGCCGTGCGAAGCGCGAGTCGGATGTGGGCAAGGCGACCATCATCTCGTTCGCGTGCATCATCGTTCTCTACCTTGCCATGTCCATGCTCTCGCTGGGCGTCATGCCGCTCGATCAGCTGGCCGGGCTCGATAATCCTCCGCTGTCGAATCTGATGCGCTACGCCGTGGGCGATTGGGGCGCGATGTTCGTCAGCGTCGGCGTGGCCCTGTCTCTGCTGGGAGGCCTGCTGGGCTACACCGTGCTCACCGCCGAGAGTCCCTACGAGGCCGCCGTGGAGGGCGCCGGCTTCCCGAAGTTCTTCGCCAAGAGCAACGAGAAAGACGCCCCGGTGGGCCTGTTGGTGGTCAACGGCATCATCGTGGAGATCTTCTTCGTGATGATGATGCTCAGCGAAAGCGCCTACCAGTTCTTCTACACCATCAGCCTGGGCATGATCCTGCTCCCGTACCTCTTCAGCGCCGCCTATATGGTGAAGATCGCCGTCAAGGAGCCCCAGGAGTTCGCGGGCAAGGTGAAGACCCCGGCGACCGTCTGCGCCGTGGTCGGCGTTTTCGGCGTGCTCTACAGCCTGCTTCTGACGTATTCCACGGGTGTCGTCGGCTTGTGCATCATGAGTTTCCTGTTCGTTCCCGGCATCCTCATCTACATCTGGGGTCGCAAGCAGGCGGGCCTGCCGTATCTCAACCAGATCAGCGACAAGGTGGCCCTCGTCGTCATTGCCGTGGCTTTCGTCGCGGCCGTCTACTTCCTGCTGAGCGGGCAGGTGGTGGAAGGCTTCGCGGTCATGGAGCCCTTGTTCTAGCATGCGCCGTGGCGCTGTCGGCACAGAGGCGCTGGCTGTCGCCTCTGCACAGCAACGCTGCCGTCGGCCCCTTGCCGCGCAGTGGTAAGTCAAGTGAAAGGGAGGACCCCCATGAAGTTCAAGAACATCATCGTACGTCGTCCGTGCAAGGCCGTATGCGACGGCATTACCAGTGCACCCGAGCTGGGCAAGCCCGATTACGAGAACGCCCTGCTCCAGCACGATGCCTACATCCGGGCGCTCGTGAGCTTGGGGCTGGAAGTCGACGTGCTTCCCGCCGCCGACGAATTTCCCGACAGCTGTTTCGTGGAGGACACTTGCGTGCTCACGCGCGAGTGCGCGATTATGGACAACCCCGGCGCAGGTTCCCGCAATGGCGAGGCGGCGCTGATGGAGCCCATTATCCGCCGTTATTACCCGGAGGATCGCATCGAGCACATCGTGGCGCCCGGCACGCTCGAAGGCGGTGACGTGATGATGGTGGGCGATCGCTTCTACGTGGGGCGCAGCGCCCGCACGAACGAAGAGGGCATCCGCCAGTTCATCGCCATCCTGGAGAAGTACGGCCTTTCCGGAAGCGAGGTGCCGCTTGAGGAGGTGCTGCATCTGAAGACCGGCGTGAACTATCTCGAGGACAACAACATGCTGGTCTCCGGCGAATTCGTCGACAAGCCCGATTTCGACGACTACAACAAGATTGAGGTGCCGCCCGAAGAGGCTTACGGCGCGAACTGCATTTGGATCAACGGCACGGTGATAGTGCCCGAAGGCTATCCCGCGGTGCTGAAGGCCGTGCAGGATTTGGGCTACGAGACGATAGTCGTCGACACGAGCGAGTTCCGCAAGATTGACGGCGGCCTCTCCTGCCTGAGCTTGCGCTTTACGGCGCTGAAGTAGCGGGAAATAACGCGTGCGTGCGTGCGTGCGGCCCTGGGCTGGTCGCCTGGGGCCGCACGTGTCTGGCCCCTTGTCTGGTCGTTCGCAGAAAGACAGCGGCTATTCCTGCGCGCGCGAGTACAATATGGGGGACGTGGGGTCTTATCGCGGCCCCGGACTACATGGAAAGGAGCCCCTATGGCTATCTTCGCTCGCATCGCCGACATCCTTCAGGCGAACATTAACGACATGATCGACAAGGCGGAAGACCCCGTAAAGATGGTCAAGCAGATCATTTTGGAGATGGAGGACCAGGTCGACGAGGCCACGCGCGCCCTCGGGCAGGCCATGGGCAGCCAGAAGGTGGCCGCCAAGGAGCTCGCCGACGCCAAGGCCAAGAGCGCGGACTGGAACGACAAGGCCCGCCTGGCGCTGAAGAACGGCAACGAGGAGCTTGCCCGCAAGGCCCTCGACGCCAAGGTCGGCGTCGATCAGCAGATCGCCACGCTGCAGGAGAGTTACGACAGCATCACCGCGCAGGTCGATAAGCTCAAGGAGCAGGTCCGCGACCTTAAGATGAAGCTCGACGAGGCTCGCTCGCGCCAGAACGTCCTCATCGCCCGCGCCCGCATGGCCGAGGCCCAGACCGGCGTTGCCACCGCCATCGCGGGGACCAACACCGACAGCGCCTTCGCCAAGCTCGACAAGATGGAGCGCAAGATTACCGCGCAGGAGGCAACGGCCGAAGCCTACACCGAGATCAACGGCGAGGGCCTGAGCGTGGAGAAGGAGTTCTCCGAGCTGTCGCGCCAGGGTGCGGTCGACGAGGAGCTCGCCAAGCTGAAGGAAGAGATGGGAATCTAAGCAGATTCGAGTATTCCCGGCGCTGCCTTCCAACGGCGCCGGGTTTTCTTAGCAAGGGGGTGCCATGGGTTTGCTCGTCGAGGGAATCGTCGTTCTCGCCATCGTGGCGGTTATAGGTCTCATCCTCACACGCTTGAAGAAAAAGGCGGCGGGGCAGTCTGCGCCCAACGTCACGCAACAGCCGTATATCTCCCCGAAGCAGCTGGCGGAGGACATGCGCATGACGCAGACCACCAGCATCGCGGACGCCGCGCAGATCCTCGACGATCTGGGGGGCGCCAATGCCGGATATCGCCACTACTGCGAGCTGGTGGGCACCAGCATGTCCGAAGGCGGGGTGGAGGCGCCTTACAGCAAGAAGCAGGTGGCCTATTACGACCTGCGCTGCTATCGCGTGGAAAACGAGCAGGGCGTCGACAAGGAAACGCTCGTCGCGCAGGAGAAATCCATCGAGCCCTTCTGGTTCAAGGACGATTCGGGCGATCAGCGCGTATATGTGGACCTGCAGTCCTTCGGCACGAATTGCATTTTGGTGAATGCCACGAACCGCATCGAGGGCCCCGACAGCGATTTCGCGAAGGCCATGGCAGGCGCCGCGCACGGCGCGACCAGCAGCCCCGGCGTGCAGGCGCGCTACGATCGTGGTTTCCACGCGGGCCTCCCCAATCGCTTCAACACCTATTATCGTGCTCCGGGTCCGGGAGGCCCCGGCGGCCCCGGTGGGCACCCGGGCGGAGGCGGCAGGCCCCCCGGGGGGAACCGAGGGCGCTCCGGCATGTCTTCGGGCGTTCCCTCCGACCTGAACGTGTTCTTCGGCGGCGGCATCCCCACCGGCAGCGCGGGTGGCTTCGGCGGCCCGCAGATCCGCGGCGGCGGCTCCAACGATGCGATGGAGGCCCTGATGGGCATAGGACTCGGTGCGCTCGTGGCGGGTATGGCGGTCGACAGCAGCCAGAGCCAGGCGGCCCCGAAGGCCACCTTCCGCGGCTACCGCATCGTAGAGGACGTGGTTCCGCTGGGCAGTCCCATCTACGCCTTGGGGGAGATCTACCGCAACGGCGGCGACTTGTTCATAGGCCGCAGCGTAAGCGAAAGCTATGCGAGCAGCTACTTCGCCACCAAACCCGAAGCGGAAGTCATCAATTCGCTCAAGTAACCCGCGCTACCGCGCCGGGCTGGGGCCAGCCAGCCCACCGGCCGCCCCCAGCCCATCAGGTCGCGCTACAGTAGGCTCCCCAGGTCGCGCGTGGCGTGCGTGGCCTCGGCGGCCAGCGCCTCGAAGGAGCCCGTCTCGTCGCAGTCGTAGGCTCCGATGGTGCGGATTCCCAAGCTGCGCATCACGCGGATTGCGTAAACGGCATCGTCGAAGCCCCATGTCATCTCCGGCTGAGAGTCCATAGCGGCCAGGGCATGTCGGTAGATGCCGGGTTCGGATTTGCTCATGTTCAGCTCGTCGGTGGTGCAGACCTTCACGAAGAAGTCGAACAGGCCGCAGCGGCGCAGACCGGCTTCCACGAAGCGCCGGGGACTGCTGGTGACCACCGTGCACGGAATACCCGCCTCGTGCGCCCGGGTAAGCAGTTCCGGGACACCCGGCTCGGGGGATACCTTGTGCCGGTAGAAATCCAGCAGCATGCCGTCCATGAAATCCAGCACGTCTTCGGGGCTTTCCCCGATGCCGAAACGGTTGTGGAAGATGGCGGCGGCCTCCGTGATGCTCGCACTGCGGACTTCCTCGAATTCGGCTTGAGTGAAGCGACGGCCGGCAAGCCGCTGCAGCTCGTCCTCGCAGTCGTTCCAGACCCGCATCGTGTCGAGCAGGGTCCCGTCGCAATCGAAGATGAACCCGCGCGTCCCCTCGAAAACATCGACCATGGTTTATCCTTTCGGGTAGAAGTCCGCTCTGGTCGGACGATGCCCGGGTCGATGGGCGCCCGGGCATCTCGCAGAGCGGGGCGTCTATGCCGTGAAGTATGCTACCCCCGACTCGAAGAGGGGCTGCAGCGAGAGGTCGGGGAAGTTCGCGTAAAGGCCCCGTCCGCTGCGCTCGGTGTGACCCATCTTGCCCAGCACGCGCCCGTCGGGGCTGGTTACGCCCTCGATGGCCCAAGCGCTGCCGCTGGGGTTGTGGGCCCAGTTCATGCTCGGCTCGCCCGCGGAGTTCACGTACTGCGTGGCGATTTGCCCGGCTTCCTTCAGCTGCGCGTACAGCTCTTCGCTCACGACGAAACGACCCTCGCCGTTGCTGATGGGCATCGTGTGAATGTCGCCTACCTTGCAGCGGGAAAGCCACGGGGAGAGGTTGCTCGCCACGCGCGTGCGCACGAGACGGCTCTGGTGCCGCCCCACGCTGTTGAAGGTGAGGGTGGGGCAATCGGCATCCATCGGGCGAATGTCGCCATAGGGCACCAGCCCCAGCTTCACCAGCGCCTGGAATCCGTTGCAGATGCCCAGCATAAGGCCGTCGCGGTTCTGCAGCAGGTCGCGCACCGCTTCCTCGACCGCGGGGGAGCGGAAGAAAGAGGTGATGAATTTGGCGGAGCCGTCGGGTTCGTCGCCGCCGGAAAACCCGCCGGGCAGCATGATGATCTGGCTGTTGGCGATGGCCCCCGCCAGGGCTTTCGCGCTTTCCGCCACCGCTTGGGGCGTCAGGTTGTTCACCACGAGCGTCTGCGCCACGGCCCCCGCACGCTCGAAGGCGGCGGCGCTGTCGTATTCGCAGTTCGTGCCCGGGAAGACCGGGATTATCACGCGCGGGCGGGCGACGGTGCCGGGGTAGACCAGCGGGGCGTGGCCCTCGCTCGAGACCTTCTCGCAGCCGTCCTCCCGATTGCGGTAGCCGAAGACGGGCTCCAGCTTGCCCTCCCAGGCCTCTTGCAGCTGCGCCAGGTCCAGTACTTCGCCGGCGGCGGAGAAGGTGTACTCGGCAACGGTGCGTCCGATTTCGCAGACGCAGAGGCTGCCTGCGCTTACGGGCGCGTCGGCGGAATCGGCCAGCTCCACGTAGAAGGTTCCGTAGGCGGGGGTGAAGAGATCGTCGGCCTCCTCGTTTTCGTTGAGCTCCAAGCCCACGGCGTTGCCGAGCGTCATTTTGAAGAGCGCTTCGGCGCCGCATCCGTAGCCCGGCGTGCTCACGGCCAGCGCGGCGTCGGAGCCGATGAGCTCCTCCACCAGGTCGAACGCCGCCAGCACGTCCTCCGTGTCGGGAATCGGGCCGCCGTCGGCCAAGGCGGGGCGAATCTCGACGACGCGATGCCCGGCGCCCTTGAATTCGGGGCTGGTCGCACGCTCTATTTTGCCGCAGCCGGTGCAGAAGGACACCAGCGTGGGCGGCACGTCCAGGTCCTCGAAAGACCCCGACATGCTGTCCTTGCCGCCGATGGCCCCCACGCCCAGATCCACCTGCGCCATCAGGGCGCCCAGTACGGCGCTGGCGGGTTTGCCCCAACGTTCGGGTTCGTCGCGCAGTTTCTCGAAGTACTCCTGGAACGTCAGGTAGGCGCTCGCCCGCTCGAAACCGGATGCCACGTACTTCGCCACGCTTTCCACGACGGACAGGTAGGCGCCGGTGAAGGGGTCCTTCTCCATAAGATAGGGGTTGAATCCCCAGGCCATGCCGCTCATGGTGTGCGTTTGCCCGAAGGTGGGCAGCTTGGCCGCCATGGCCAGGGCCGGGGTAAGCTGGCGGGCGCCGCCGAAGGGCAGCAGCACCGTGTTGGCGCCGATGGTGCTGTCGAAGCGCTCGACCAAGCCCTTCTTGCCGGCCACGTTCAAGTCGGAGACCAGGGCCGTCATGCGCTCGCGCAGGTTCGCGCCCGACCATGTGGGAGCCCAGGTCTCGCCCGCCTTCAGGTGGACTTCCTGAAACTTGGGCGCACCGTTGCTGTTCAGGAATTCGCGACTTACGTTCACCACGTCTTCGCCGTTCCAGACGATTTGCACGCGTCCGGAGTCGGTTACCTGCGCCACTACGGTGGCCTCCAGGTTCTCTTCGCGCGCGTAGCCCAAGAACTCGTCTGCGTCCTCGGCGGCGACCGCGCACGCCATGCGCTCCTGGCTCTCGGAGATGGCCAGCTCGGTGCCATCGAGCCCTTCATATTTCTTGGGGACCTTGTCGAGATCGATGAAGAGGCTGTCGGCCAGCTCTCCGATGGCCACCGAGACGCCGCCGGCGCCGAAGTCGTTGCAGCGCTTGATGAGCCGGCAGGCGTCGCCGCGGCGGAAGAGGCGCTGCAGCTTGCGCTCCACGGGGGCGTTGCCCTTCTGCACTTCCGCGCCGTCCTTCTCCAGGGACTGCTTGTTGTGCGCCTTCGAGGAGCCCGTCGCGCCGCCGATGCCATCGCGGCCCGTGCGACCGCCCAAAAGCACCACGACGTCTCCGCATGCGGGCTTCTCCCGGCGGACGTGGTCGGCGGGGGTGGCGGCTACCACGGCGCCTATCTCCATGCGCTTGGCTATGTAGCCCGGGTGGTAGAGTTCGTCCACCTGCCCGGTCGCCAAGCCGATCTGGTTGCCGTAGCTGCTGTAGCCGGCCGCCGCGGTGGTGACAATCTTGCGCTGCGGGAGCTTGCCGGGCAGCGTCTGCTCCACGCCGACCAGCGGATCGCCCGCCCCCGTCACGCGCATGGCCTGGTAGACGTAGCTGCGCCCGGAGAGCGGGTCGCGGATGGCGCCGCCGATGCAGGTGGCCGCGCCGCCGAAAGGCTCGATCTCGGTGGGGTGGTTGTGCGTTTCGTTCTTGAAGAGGAACAGCCAATCCTGGTCCTCGCCGTCCACGTCGACCTTCACCTTCACCGTGCAGGCGTTTATCTCCTCCGACTCGTCGAGGCCCTGCAGGATGCCCTTGGCTTTCAGGTACTTCGCCCCGATCGTGCCCATATCCATAAGGCAGAGGGGCCTATCCTCGCGTCCGAGCTCGCGGCGGATGGCCAGATACCTCTCGAAGGCCCTCTGCACGGCCTCGTCGTCTATCTTCACGTCCGTGAGCTGCGTGCCGAAGGTGGTATGGCGACAGTGGTCGGACCAGTAGGTGTCTATCATCTTGATTTCGGTGATGGTGGGGCAGCGCCCCTCTTCCGCGAAGTAACGCTGGCAGAAGGCGATATCCGCCAAGTCCATGGCCAGACCGCGTTGCTCGATGAAGGCGGACAGCTCCTCTTCGGTGAAGGAGAGGAACCCCTCGATGACCTCTACGGGCGCGGGAGCAGGGTAGGCGGTCTTCAACGTTTCGGGCTTCTCGAGTGAGGCCTCGCGGCATTCCACCGGGTTGATGACGTAGGCCTTGATGCGGTCGATGTCCGCCTGCGAGAGCTTGCCGTCGAGCAGATACAGCTTGGCCGCGTGCACGAGCGGGCGCTCTCCCTGGCTGATGAGCTGGATGCATTCGGCGGCGCTGGCGGAGCGCTGGTCGAACTGACCCGGCAACGGCTCCACCGCGAAGACCGCGGCGCAGCGGACGCATTCGTCGTGCAGGCTGGCATAGGTGGTGTCGCTTTGCGGTTCGCTGAAGACGGTGTGCGCACAGGCCTCGAAGAGCTCTTCGCTCGCACCCTCTACATCGTAGCGGTTCACCAGGCGCAGCCCCTCGAGGGAGGCGATTCCCAGGATGCTCCGCAGCTCGTGCAGGAGCTGCTGCGCCTCCACGTCGAATCCGGGCTTCTTTTCCACGTAGATGCGGGAGACCATCGTCGCTTCCTTTCGGTCCGTTCGCTTTCCGTCTGTGCAATGGTACACCGACCGCGCCCCTCGTGTGAGCTGTAGTGGGGCCTGCGCGGGTAATCCACGGTGAAAAAACCGGGGGGTCTCCGTGGTTCCGCTGGGGTCCATCTGGGGTTTTTCGGTGGGATGAACGGGGGTTTCCGTCTTATAGCGTGGTTGCTCCACCGACCCGAAGGAGAACCGCATGCATATCCGTAACTCCAGGAAACCCTTCATCGTCCTTGCCTATGCCTCTTTGTTCGTGGCGGTGGTGTGTTTGGGCGTCATGGCGGGG
>CAJOOG010000035.1 GCA_905236045.1 uncultured Denitrobacterium sp. | reverse complement strand
GCCTAAAGGGCCATCCCGGGACCCGGGCGTTTGCGAGGCACCGCGAGAATCGGCCTCGCTGACTGACGTGGACCTGGGAGGGTCAAAGGCGGCGGGCCGGCGCAGGAGCTGCGCCGAGGCAAACGAGGCTGGCACCCGTCCGCGTGCGGGGGCAAGGTCGTGATGGGACGTTGTTGATTTTGGAAGGGCGGATATGAATTACGGGGCTGTCAAATATTGCGATATCGCCAATGGGCCTGGGGTTCGCACGGCGCTTTTCGTCAGCGGTTGCTCGCATGCTTGCCCGGGGTGCTTTCAGCCGGAGACCTGGTCTTTCTCTTATGGGGAGGAATTCACCGACGAAGTGGCGGATCGGGTGCTGGAGAGTTTGCGCCCGGGGTATGTGGATGGGTTGACCGTGTTGGGAGGGGAGCCCATGGAGCCTGTGAATCAGGCGGGGTTGGCGCCGCTCTTGGCGCGCCTGAAGGCGGAGCAGCCCTCTAAATCCGTGTGGGTTTACACCGGCGACACCATCGAGGATCTGCTTTACGGATCGCGGCATACCGCGGACACCGACGAGCTCTTCGCGAATATCGACGTGCTGGTCGACGGGCTGTTTGTAGAAGAGCTGAAGAACATCGCGTTGCGCTTCCGCGGTAGCAGCAATCAGCGCATCATTGACGTGCCGGCCACCCTCGCCGAGAGGAAAGTGAAGCTCTGGGAGGACGATCCGGCTTATGCCCACGGCCTGTAGCTGCGAGGCGTGGGGCATCGAAGAACTCTGCAAAAGCAGCCGGAAGGGGCATCCATGACCGAGATGCAGCTTGCGTTCAAGTGCGACACGCATACGCATACGCTCTATTCGCGCCATGCGTATTCCACCATCGAGGAGAACGTGCGCCAGGCGGCAGAGCGCGGCTTGGAGCTGCTCGGCAGCACCGACCATTTCAGCGACATGCTGTTCACCGAACGTGATGTGCGCAATTGCCAGTACTTCAACAACTACCGTGTCTGGCCGCGTACCTGGCATGGGGTGCGTCTGCTGCATGGCGCCGAGGCCGATATCGTCAACCTGCATGGCGATATTTACGGCGCCGATACGATTTTCACCTCGAGTGTCGACGGCATGCCGGTCAAGCCCGCGACCATGCAGGACTATGTTTTCCGCCGCTGCGACTACGTGGTCGCCAGCGTCCATGCCAGGTGGTTTGCGCAGGGGGCCACCATCGGGCAGGCCACCGACATGTACTGTGCGGCTCTAGAGCATCCGAAGGTATTCATCCTAGGGCACTCCGGCCGCTCGGGAGTTCCCTACGACATCGATGCTGTTCTGGAGACGGCTCGTGCTCATCACAAGCTCATCGAGGTGAACGAGTACAGCTTCGCTCATGTGCGCAAGAGCCACGAGGCCTGCCTGCGCATCATCGAGCGCTGTGCGGAAACCGGCACTCCCATAGCCGTGAACACCGATGCGCATATCAGCGCGGAGGTCGGGGACTTCCGCTATGTTCCGCGTCTGCTGGAAGAAATGCATTTCCCGCCCGAGCTCGTGGCCACGCGCAGTGCCGATGCCTTCCTCGGCGCCCTGCGCGAAGCCGCCATCCCCGCGGCGGAGGAGTGTCCGCCGCTCTTCGAGTGACGGCGGGGTTCTTACAGTCCGAGCGCCTTCTTCAGCGCTGGAACGCGCCTGCGGGATACCGGCACCTGGCCATCGCAGCCATCGAGCGTCAGCAGCAGCGTGCCGCCGGAGACCGATTCCACTTCCGTGACCATGGACAAGTTCACCAGATATCCGCGGTGCACGCGGAAGAACCCGTGTCCGTCCAGACGCTTCTCCAGCTGCGCCAGGCTGACGGTACTGAAGTAGCGATCGGCGTCCGTCTGCAGGTACGCGTAGTCATCGCGCGCCATGATATAGCGGATGGTGTCGATGCCGATGAGGATCTTCTTGCCGCTCTTCTCCACGGGGATGCGCTCGAGCTTCTGCACCTTGGCGTGCAGTGCCACCTGTTCCTGCACGCGGGAGATGGCCTGCGAGAGGCGCTCTTCCTCCACGGGCTTCACCAGATAGTCGATGGCGTTCACCTTGAAGGCGTCGATGGCGAACTCGCTGTAGGCCGTCACGAAGACGACCGCGGGCGGGAATTTCAGGTGCTGCAGGGCCTCGGCGAGTTGCAGACCGGTCGCCTCGGGCATGTTGATGTCGAGGAACATCACATCGCACGGGTATTCCTTGAGTTTCTCGATGGCCTCGCGTACGCTGGCTGCCTCTGCCACGACCTCGGTTTCTCCCACCTCGTCGAGCAGGAATTTGAGCTCGGAGCGCGCCGGTGCCTCGTCATCGACGATAATCGCTTTCAGCACCAAGGGGATCTCCTTTCAGGGCGGGCTCGATGCCCGGTAGTTCGCAACCTCCACAGTATACGGCATTATGCGGGCCGCAAAGCAGTTTTCCTATGTGAATTCATCGCTTTGGGCTCGACTCGGGTGCTCCGTGTCTGCATTGCCGCTCCCATTCCGCTAGAATAGCGGGTTGCACCCGCAGGGAAGGACTTGCAACCCAAATGAATCCGCTCGTAATCATACCCACGTTCGTCTCCGCACGCGATCATGTGCGTGCGTCCTCTCCGCTTGCCGTCTACGACCACGCCACTCCGCTTCATCAGCCAGGCGAATTGCCCAGGCTCCTCTCCTCGCTTGCCAATGTCCGCGGGGTTGGGCAGGTATGCGTGCTGGTCGCGGCCGAACGAGCGGTGGAGGTCAAGGCGCTGCAGAAGGTCCAGGGTATCTGCGCCCAGTTTCCCACGCTCGCCATAACGGTCGTGGGCGCCCCGGAGCTCTCGCTCATCCGTCAGCGTTTCGAACAGCTGAAGCTGGGCTCCAATGTTCAGGCCATCGGCTTGGAGGGCTACAGCGCCATCCGCAATCTGGGGTTGGTCGTGGCCAACATCTTCGGGCACGACAGCGTGGTCTTCCTCGACGACGACGAGATCATCGAGGACCCGGAGTTCTTGGTCAAGGGCATCTACGGCTTGGGTAAGCTCACCAAAAGGGGCATCCCCATCTTGGCGAAGACCGGCTATTACCTCAATAGCGAGGGCACCTATCACTCCCGGAGCCAGGACAAGTGGTACAACCGCTTCTGGCAGCAGGGCTCGGCCTTCAACGAATGGATCGATCAGGCCATGCGCGGCCCCCGGCTTTCGCGCAGCAACCATGTCTGCGGCGGTTGCCTGGCCCTGCATCACGAAGCCTATAAGCGCGTGTGCTTCGACCCCTGGATCGTGCGTGGCGAGGACCTGGACTACATGCTGAACCTGCGCATGTACGGATCCGACATCTGGTTCGACAACAAATGGGTGCTGTTGCATCTGCCCCCCGCGGGCACCAGCGAGGGCACGCGCTTCCGCCAGGATATCTTCCGTTGGCTCTACGAGTACCGCAAGATGGAGTTCAGCCGTACCCAGATAGACTTGCAGCAAGTTAAGCCCAGCTCGCTCGAACCCTACCCCGGTCCGTTCCTGGAGCCGGGTATCCGAAAACGCATCAAGCGCACGGCGCTGCTGCGCAGCATCGGACGTCCGGACCGTCAGGCCTATCTGCAGGCCTCCCATGCGGCGAGCGACGAAGCCGCAATCTACGCCTCGCAGAATTGCTCGAAGTACTTCGAGCTGCAGTATGCCTGGCCGCAGGTGATGGCCCGCACCGAGAACGACGAGATTCTGAGGGCGGCCTTGCTGGAGAGCACGGCGCTGCGCTCTTCGGTGCCCGCTGCAGCGCAGGGCGGCTCCCAGACCCGTCCCCAGACCCGCCCCCAATTCGACCAGCCTTCGCTCGACCCCGGCCTCACGAGCGAGATTCGCCTGAACCTCGCCGAATAGCGCAATGATCGGCATCTTGGCAGCAGCGGCGCTTTCGGGCGTCGTCGTGGGCATTGCCTCGGGGCTGCTCGGCATCGGCGGCGGCATGGTCATGGTTCCGCTGTTCCGCTTGGGCTTCGCCTTCGCGGCCATCGAGGCCACGGCCACTTCCCTCTTCGCCATCATCCCCACCAGCATATCGGGGGCCATCACGCATCTGCGTAATCGCAGCTGCCTCCCCGCGGTGGGAGTTGCTGCGGGCATCGCGGGCGCCTTCACTTCTCCGCTGGGCGTGCATCTGGCCAATGCGAGCCCGAACTGGGCTATCATGCTCGCCGCCGGCTTGGTCATAAGCTGGTCGGCTTACAAGATGCTGAAGAAGGGCCTGAAGAAGCAGGCGCATCCCGCAACCGACGGAGGACGCCCGCAGGAGCAGGAGCCCTCTTCTGCGAAATCGACCCGCCGTCAAATCGTCATCGGGGCTTGCTCGGGCCTGATTGCCGGCGCCATCAGCGGTTATGTCGGCGTGGGAGGCGGCTTCATCATGGTGCCCCTGTTCACCTCCTTCGGCGGCCTTTCCATGAAACAGGGAAGCGGCACCTCGCTGGTCGCCGTCGCCATCCTGGCCATCCCCGGCGCCATCACGCAGTTCGTGCTGGGCAACGTCAACGTTGCAATCGGCTTGGCGGTGGCGGTGGGAAGCGTTCCGGGCGCTATCCTGGGTGCCAATTTGGCCAAGCGTATTCCCGACCGGCAGCTGCGTCTGACCTTCGGCGCCATGCTCCTCTTGGCTGCCGCATCTATCGTCTTCAATGAATTCGCCGGCATCTGATCGGCGGGAGGGGGAAACATGGCACACTCGCGTACTGCGGAAATGCACATTGCGGAGGGCGTCTTCGCGGCGCTCGCCCTCACGGCCGCCATTTTGATGCTGTTCGCCCTGTTCGGTCCCGTGGACAATACGTTCGCCATCATCGTTTTCGGACTCATCATCACCGTCAGCCTGGCCGCGCTCATCCGCCTGCTCATGGATCCGGACCGCGTGCGCGCGAGGCAGAGCAATGCGGTCCTCACTTTGGCCAGCCGCATGCTGGCGACCATGGGAACCGGACTCAACCAGGAAAGCGCCCAGAAGATCTGCGAGATGCTGCTTCCCGCCACCAACGCCATAGCGGTGGCCATCACCGACAAGGTGGACATTCTGGGATACGCGGGCTCGGGGCAGGAATACAACGAGCTGGGCAGTCCCATCCGCACCGTCGCCACTCACGAGACCATCGCCGATGGACGCATGCGCGTGCTCTACAGCAGCGAGGAAATAGGCTTTCCCGTGGACCATCACAACATCAATGCGGCCATCCTGGTGCCGTTGAATGTGGGCGGCAAGACCGAGGGCACGTTGAAATTCTATTTCCCGGGCGCCCAGAAGATCAACGAGACGCAGCAGAGCATCGCCCGCGGCTTCGGCGAGCTTTTGAGCACGCAGATGGCCGCCATCGGGCTCGAGGAGCAGAGGAAGCTCGCGACCAGCATGGAGCTGAAGGCCCTACAAGCCCAGATCAACCCGCACTTCCTCTTCAACACCCTCAACACCATCGCGTCCTTCACGCGCACCGACCCCGAACGCGCCCGCCTGCTGCTCCGCGAGTTCAGCAAGTTCTACCGCGGGACGCTCGAGAACGCCAGCGACCTCATCCCGCTCGCCCGCGAGGTGGATCAGACGCAACGCTATCTGCAGTTCGAGATTGCGCGATTCGGCGAGGAGCGCTTGGGGATGGACTCGGACGTGCCCGACGAGCTGGCGAGCGCGCTGGTGCCCGCCTTCATGGTGCAGCCGCTCGTGGAGAACTCCGTGCGCCATGCCATGCCCGCCACGGGCAAGCTCACGATAACGGTGAAGGCCGAGGCGCAAGACGACGACCTGCTGCTCATGATATCCGACGACGGTAAGGGCATGAGCGAGGACCGTCGTGGCGCCATAATGAAGCGCAGCTCCAGCAGCGGGCTGGGCATCGCGGTCCGCAACATCCGCGACCGCGTGCAAGGCTATTACGGCAGCGAGTCCTACATGCAGGTGGACAGCGCCGAAGGCGAGGGGACCACGGTGACGCTCTTCCTGAAGAACGCCCGAACGAAGACCGTGTCAATCGGGGACGACGAAGCAGACAAGGAGGCGTAGGTGCCATGGCGGCAGCTTTGGGTGCGCGGGATGCGGAGAGGGTGGCGCTGGCGATTCACGTGACTGGAATCGTCCAGGGTGTGGGCTTTCGCCCCTTCGTCTATCGTCTGGCCTCGCAGACGGGCGTGAAGGGCTGGGTGCTGAACGGCACCGATGGCGTGCGCTGCGTGGCCGAGGGGAGTCAGGCGCAGGTGGGGGCCTTTGTCATGGGCATTTCCGAGAAGGCTCCCGCCGCCGCACGGGTCGAGCGCATCCATTTGGACGAGGTCTCCCCCGAGGGCTTCGAGGACTTCTCCATCCGCTCCTCCGATGACGATGGGTCGCAGAAGACGACCCTCGTGAGCCCGGACCTCGCGACCTGCGACGACTGCCTGGCGGAGCTTTTCGACCCGGCGAATCGACGTTACCGCTACCCGTTCATCAACTGCACCAATTGCGGACCGCGCTTCACCATCATAGAGAAGCTGCCCTACGACCGCCCATACACGAGCATGAAGCGGTTCCCGATGTGCCCCGAATGCGCTGCCGAATACGCCGACCCGTCCGACCGCCGCTTCCATGCGCAGCCCGATGCCTGCTGGGAATGCGGACCGCATATCAGCCTCGCCGTGCCGGCGGCTGCTGCGTTGGACGCCCTTTCGTCCGCGCTCGACCTGCCCGATGCCGCAGAGTGGGAAACGATCGGCGAGATGAGGAGATGCTGGGGTTCCGACCGGCGGAAAAGCGACGCCATTCTCTCCGCCGGCGTGGACTTGCTGCGCTCCGGCGGCATCCTGGCGTTGAAGGGCCTCGGCGGTTTCCATCTGGTCTGCGATGCCGCGAACCCGCAAGCGCTCTTGGAGCTGCGCAAGCGCAAGCGTCGCGAGGGCAAGGCGTTTGCCGTCATGGCGGGCAGCGTCGAGTGGGTGCGCGCGACTTGCCATGTGTCCCGCGAAGAGGAAGCGCTGCTGAAAAGCCCCGCTCGCCCGATAGTGCTGCTGCGCAAGCGGGCGTCCGCGAAGTTCGCGCCGGGATTGGCCGACGGGCTCCCCGAGCTGGGCGTGATGCTCCCCTCCACGCCCCTTCAGCACCTTTTGCTCGACGAATTCGGCGACATGCTGGTAATGACCAGCGGAAACGTGCACGACGAACCCATCCAGACCGATGACTGCCGTGCTTTAGAGGCGCTGGCGGGCATCGCGGATGCCTTCATCGGCAACAATCGGCCGATTCGCAGCCGCTATGACGACTCGGTCGTGCGCGTGCTCGACTTCGGCGGGGGCACAACCGCGACGCAGGTCATTCGCCGTGCCCGCGGTTTGGCGCCGCTGCCCATCTCCACGGAGGTCCTCGCGGGAGAGGGGGACGATAAGGTTAAGACCGTCTTCGCGACGGGTCCGGAGCAGAAGGTGACCCTGTGCCTTACGCGTCCCGGGGAGGCCTTCGTCTCCCAGCACATCGGAGACATGGAGAACGCGGCGACCAACGATGCCTGGCTGGAGGCCAAAGGCACCTACGAGAGCCTGCTGCGGCTTGAGGCGGATGCGGTGGCCTGCGACGAGCACCCCGAATACCTGACGAGCAAGTGGGCGGCTGCCCAAGACCTGCCCGTCGTGCCCGTGCAGCACCACCACGCCCATATCGTATCCGTCATGGCTGAAAACAACCTCGAGGGCCCCGTGTGCGGAATCGCCTTCGACGGCACGGGTTATGGGGAAGACGGCGCCATTTGGGGCGGGGAGGTGCTGCTCGCGAATCTGCAGACCTACGAGCGGTTTTGCAACTTCGCCTACTTTCCGCTGCCTGGGGGCGCCGCGGCCATCAAGAACCCGCTGCGTTGCGCCTATGGCGCCCTGTGGGCCTTCGACTTGCTCGAGCACCCCGGCGCAGAGCATCTGCACGAAGCGCTCGGGGAGGCGGAATCCACGCTTTCCTCCATGATTGAACGGGGTATCAACACGCCTCATACCAGCAGCGTCGGGCGCCTGTTCGATGCGGCCAGCGCGCTTCTGGGGCTCTGCGAGAAGCCCGCCTACGAAGGGGAGGGAGCCGTTTTGCTGGAGGCGGCCGTCTATGATTCTGCGGACCTCGCCTCGGACGAGCGCTACCGTGTGGAAATAGTGAAGAACACTGCAACCGCCAAGAGCACGGCACGCGATACTTCCGTGCTCCTGGCGGACCCGGCTCCTTTGCTCCAGGCGCTGCTGGAGGACATCGCCGCAGGGGTTCCCGCGGGGGTCTGCGCCCGTCGTTTCCACGATGCGATCGCGGAAGCCATCGTCGTGTTCTCCCAGCTGGCGTATAGGCTCTACGAATTGCGCACCGTGGTGCTCTCCGGCGGGGTCTTCATGAACCGCTACCTTATGGAACGCGTCGTGGCGGCGCTCTCCGACGAGGGCTTCACCGTGGCCATCGGACGCGACTTGCCGCCCAACGATGCGTGCATCAGCTTGGGGCAAGCCGTGGTAGCATTGCACACGAGCTAAGCAGTTCGTCACATTTCGTGACGAGGAGAAGGAGATCGATATGTGTCTGGCGATTCCCGCGCAGATAAGCAAGATGCTCGATGACAACATGGCCGAGGTGGACATCATGGGCGTGACGCGCGCTGCGTCGATGGACTTGACGCCCACGGCGAAGGTGGGCGATTACGTGCTCGTCCATGCCGGATTCGCCATCGAGATCGTAGACCCGCAGTACGCGCGGGAGACCCTCGAGCTGGTGCGCGAATTTCCCGATATGGTCCAGGAGGAAATCGGCGCCTCGGTGTCTGCCTGACGGCGGGTGTCCACGGCAAGCAGCACGGCATCCGACAAGGGAACCGAGGAGTCGCCATGAGCGAAAACCAACTCGACCTCGCGCAATTCAAGAACTCCGAACTCGCGCACGGTCTCATTCGCAGCATCCGGGAACTCGTGCCGGAAGGCGGTGCTCGGCTGATGGAGGTCTGCGGCACCCATACCGTCTCTATCGCGCGTGCGGGCATCCGACAGATTATGCCAGAGGGAATGGAGCTGCTCTCCGGCCCCGGCTGCCCGGTGTGCGTGACGGCCAATCGCGACATCGACACGGTCATCGCGCTCTGCCGCCTGCCGGAGGTCGTCATCACCACCTTCGGGGATATGACGCGCGTCCCCGGCAGCACCAGCAGCCTGCTCGCGGAGAAAGCCGCGGGGAGAGACGTGGAGATCGTCTACTCCCCGCTCGATGCGCTGCAGATCGCCCGGCAGAATCCCGAGCGGCAGGTGGTGTTCGTGGGCGTGGGATTCGAGACCACCACGCCTCTGGTAGCCATGGCGCTGAAGAGGGCCCGGGCGCTCGGGCTGGGGAACTTCAGCGTGTTCGTGGCCCACAAGAACATGCCGGGGGCCCTCGAGGCCATCGTGAGCGACCCCAAGCTGAAGGTGAACGCGCTCATCCTGCCCGGGCATGTGAGCACCATCACGGGCTCGGCCTGCTACGAGTTCCTGGCGCGCGATTACGGCGTGCCGGGTGTGATCACGGGCTTCGAGCCGGTGGATATCCTGCAGGGCGTGGCCATGCTCCTCCGGCAGCTCTACGAGGGCCGCGCCGAGATAGAGATCGCCTACACGCGCGGCGTGCGCAAAGAGGGCAATTCGGTGGCGATGGCCACCATCGACGAGGTGTTCGAGACCTGTACCGCCACCTGGCGCGGACTCGGCGACATTGCGGGGAGCGGATACCGGATTCGCGCCGAGTACGCCGATTTCGATGCGGTGATGCGCTTCGAGCCGGAGGTGGAGCCGACGGTGGAGCCGAAAGGCTGTCGCTGCGGGGATGTCCTGCGCGGCGCCATGTCCCCCGATCGATGCCCGCTGTTCGGTCGCATCTGCACGCCGGAGAATCCGGTCGGCCCTTGCATGGTCTCGAGCGAGGGCAGCTGCGCCGCGTATTATCGCTACTATCGCTGAGTTTCCCGATCCTCTCGGTCCGAGTCCGGCTCTAGGTCCAGTTCGCGTTCGATCTCGAGGCGGATCTCGGCGATATCGCGGATTTCGGAATACAGGACCGCGGCGCTTCGGGCATCGAG
>CAJOOG010000034.1 GCA_905236045.1 uncultured Denitrobacterium sp. | reverse complement strand
GCGTCTCGCAGGCTGCGACTGCACGGGCCGCCGCCGCGAACCCGACCATGCCGGCGACGTTCTGAGTGCCGCTGCGCAGCCCCGCTTCCTGTCCGCCGCCGCGCATGAACGGCCGGAAAGGCGTTTTGCGCTTCATTGCCAAGGCTCCTACGCCTTTGGGGCCGCCGATCTTATGGGCGGAGACGCTGAGTGCATCGACCCCGAGCGCAGTCAGATCCAAGGGCAGCTTCCCGAAGGCCTGCGTGGCATCCGTGTGCACGAGGACCCCCGCTTCGCGGGCGACCTGTGCAATCTCGCGCACCGGCTGCACGGAGCCGACCTCGTTGTTGGCCAGCATGATGCTCGCGGCCAAGGTGTCGGGCTCAAGCGCGTCGCGGAAAGCCTCAACGCTGACGAACCCGTTGCGGTCGACCGGGAGGATGTCCACTTCAAAGCCGAGCGCGCGCAGATGCTGTGCGGGCTGTAGAACGGCGTCGTGTTCGATGGCGGAGGTAATGAAGCGAGGATGCTTCGGGGTCTTCCCCGCTTTTCGGCGAGCGTCGAGGGCGCCGAGCGTCAGCCCGAATACGGCGGCATTGTCCGCCTCCGTGGCGCCGCTCGTGAAGACGACCTCATCCGGTCGGGCCCCCAACGTGCGGGCGAGCTGAGCGCGGGCTTCCTCCATGGCGGAGAAAGCTGACCTCCCCTCCCTATGGAGGCTATTGGCGTTGCCGTTGCAGGCGATGTTGTCTGCAACTTCGAAATAGGGCCGCATCGCCGACGCCGCCTCCGCGCACAGCGGCGCGGTAGCGGCCCAGTCCATATAGATGCGTTTAAAATCCAACGGTCGGTCCATCTATCGTCCTCGCACATCCTGCGCCGCCTCGGCCGCCGCGCGGATGGACTTCGCCGCCTCGGCTCGGTCGGGAGCCTTGAAGAACCCGTTGCCGACAACTATCACATCGGCGCCCCGAGCGGCGACGAAACGGACGGTCTGCGCATTCATGCCGCCATCGACCTGGATGAGCGGCGCGGCGCCGGCCTCTTCGGCCAAACGCGCGACTTCACCCACGCGATCGGCGCTCTCGGGGAGGTAGCTCTGCCCGCTGAAACCGGGAAACACGCTCATGACCAGCACCATATCCCATTGCGCAATGGTCTCGCGCAGGCAATCGACGGGCGTATCGGGTTTCAGCGCTATACCAGCCCGCGTGCCCGCCTCGTGCATGAGGCGAATGGCCTCGCGGGCCTGGGAATCGGGGTCGGTCGCATCGAGCGCCTCCCAATGGATGGTTGCGACGTCGGGTTCGCATTCCAGAAACCAGGGCAGCTGGACCAGCGGGTTGGATATCATGAGGTGAACATCGAGCGGCAGATGCGCGATCTTCTTCAGCTGCGCCTCCACGGGCACGCCAATGGTGAGGTTGGGAACGAAGTGTCCGTCCATAACGTCGACATGCAGCCAATCGGCCCCCGCAGCCTCGCAGCTTGCCACCTCCTTTTCCAAGTTCATGAAGTCGGAGGAGAGAATGGAAGGCGAAATGCGTATGCGGTCGAACAAGGTAGCGGGCCTCTCTGTCACTCGTATGCGGTTGTCGTTAGGATTGTAACGCAAGCCAAGCAGCCCGCAAGCGCGATCCCATCCGCGCAGAGAATAAGCACGGATGGGATCGCGCTCCTCAGGGGATGTCTAATTTTCCAGGTCAGAGGCCTGACGCGGGTAAATCGGGCTACCCGCGTCAGGCTTGTTGCCTACTCCTTACCGCTGCTTGGCTACTCGCCATCCTTCTTGCGAAGGGAAAGCCACAGGCCTATTGCGCCAAGCGCTATCAGGGCCAGCATGCCCAGCTGCAGCATCGCGGAAACGGAGCTTGAGCCGGGGGCTGCTTCGGAGTTGCCGACTGCGGTGTTTTCCGACTGCGCCGCTCCTGCAGCGTCTCGCTCGAGGTTGGGCTGCAGGTTGGATGTCTCCAGGAATTCGGCGATGTTGGGTGCTGCGGCTGCGACTGCAAGCTCCCCTTCAGTTTGCCGACCGCCGGCAAGCGCGTAGGCCCGCCCCGTCACGTCGTCGACGGCAAGAGCCGAAGGCGCATTGGCGGCTTGGTCGGCTGTCGCGCTGGCGGACGTGGCGTTGCCATTGCCGGCCGTGGCGGCCGTGGCGGAAGTAGTGCTCTCGGTGCTTGCGGCCGAACCCGACTCGGAGCCGCCAGCCTGGTTGCCTGCGGCCGAACCCGACTTGGAGCCGCTGCTCGAGCTGGACCCGGACTCGCTGGCGGAAGCAGTGGAAGAACCAGAGGAGGAGTCCGACCCCGACCCGGATCCGGTCTCCTCCGAAGAAGAATCGCTGGCCCACATGGCGTAGAGCGTGGAGACCTCGGAGGCGGAAACCTGCTCGCCGCCCGCATAGGCCGTACCCGAGCCGTCGGCGGCGGTGTTCCAGCCGTTGGCCGTGTAGCCGCTGCGCGTGTAGTTGTTCACGGCCACGACGTACGTCGAGCCGTCCTTGGAGATTGCATCGCTGGCCTTTAGATTGCCGCCAGTAGCGCCGTTCGGCGCGTAGGCGACACCAGTTGCAGCGGAAAGACCCGTAAGGCCTCCGCTGCCATCGGCCCACATGGCGTAGAGCGTCAGCACGCCGTCAAGGGTGATGGTCTCGCCGCCCGCGTAGGACGTGCCCGAGCCGTCGATGGCCGTGTTCCAGCCGAGGGCGGTGTAACCGGGCCGCGTCAGGTTGTTCTGCGCAACCGTGCGCTGACCGCTGTCTCCCTCCGCGGGCGGGAGAACGATCTCGCCGCCGGTGGCCCCATTGCGCTCGTAGTCGATGGCCATGGGAATGGCGGAGAACCTCGCCTGCAGCGCGATGTTGGCTTCGAGGGAGCCAGCGCACAGCTCGGCGACGGTGGTGGCAACGCTAGCCTGAACCATCTCGCCGTCGCAAACGTAGAACCAGCCCTCGAAGATATAGCCGGGGCGCTCCGGCGCTGCCGTCGGAAGCAGGTCGGCATCGGTCGGCAGGAGATTATCCCTGGCTGCGGGAGTGGATTGGGCGCCTTCCGCGGAGAACGAAAGATGATAGACCGCGGGCAGCCAGGCCGCGTAGAGCACGAGGTCGGACGACAGCACGACCGAGGCTCCGTCGGCGTAGGCCGTACCCGAGCCGTCGGCGGCGGTGTTCCAGCCGTTAGCCGTATATCCCGTGCGCGTGAACGCGTTGGCGGGAAGAACGACCGGGGAGCCGGATGCCTCAGACGTCAGGTCGTCGGGCGGCGTGCCTCCCGTCCCGCCGTTAGAATCGAAGGTAACGGTGAAGATAGAACCTTCGTCGGAGCCGTCGGAGCCGGAATCGGATTCTTCGCCCGAGCCGCCGGAGTCAGAGCCGGAGCCCGAGTCCCCGGAGTCGCCCGAAGAAGCATCTTTGTATTTGATGGTAATCACAAGATCGCCGCCGCCGTCCGAGGCGATATTGCACTGGACGCTCGCGGACGTGCCCGAGGTGGTGAAGACCGCGTCGGTGACGGCGACGCCGTTCTGAGTGGCGATGGCGGCGGCGGTTGCCTCCTCGTCGACTTCCATGCCATCGGGGGTGCTGATGGAAAGCGAGCTGTTGCTATAGGCATACGCTCCGCCCTCGCTCTTCAGACGACGCGCGGTCTGATCGGTCATAGATTGGTACGAGTCGACGACTTGGCCATTCATCGTGGATTTGCCAATGACGCTAACCCAGAAGCTGATGTACTCGTAGGGATCCGAGGGACTGGGAGGAGCTACGCTCGCCGCACCGATAGTCGGCTTTGGGGCGGTGCCGTCGGCGCAAGGCGTCTGGTCCGCAGCCGTGGCAACGGAGTCCGAGCGCTCGCCGCTCTCGGCGCTCGCGCGGGCCGAGGCATCCTCGGAAGTCGGGACGGTCGTGCCAGCAGCAGCCGCAGCGCTCTCGGTCGAGACGGTCGTCGCGGCGGCGTCGCTGCCCTCGGAGGTGGATTCATCGTTTGCCTGCACCGCGGGCTGCGTGTCCGTCGATGCGTCCTTCGTCTGAGTGGCGGCCTGTTCTGCCGAAGCTAAGTCAGCGGAAGTCGAAGCAGGAGCCGAAGCTGAAACGGCAGCCGAAGCGTAAGCCGAAGGAGCCTCGGTCGTCCCCTTCGTCTCCTTGGTCGTTGCCGAAGCAAAAGCAGACGGCGCCTCCTTGGCAGCCGTCTTCGCCTCTTGCGTCGCCGCTGCGGAATCCTTCGAGGTCTCCTTGGCAGGCGATGTCGCCTCTTGCGTCGCCGCAGGAGCGCCGCCGGTCGACGTATCGTGCGATTCGGTGGCCCAAGCGGGCGCGGCGCAGAATAAGAGGGCGGTCAACATCAGACAGAAGGCCGCGGCGAGCCGGGCGGGCGCGCGGTCGGCAAAGAGGAATCGTTCATCGAACAAGGTGTCCATGGTCATCCTCCTCTTTCTGTGGTGTTCGGTTGTTGTTGCTTGCAGTGGATACGTTCTTCGTCGGGAACGGACAAGGGCGATCATACTCGCAAGGAGCAGCACCAAGAAACGCCTCCGGCGGGGCTTCGCCGGTCTGGGGAAGCACCGAGGCTTCCGAGCTGATTGGCGAAGCGTAGGCCGCCTGCGTGGTGAATGCGCCAAGAGCTTCGCTCGCGAGATTGGAATTTTCAGAAGAAGCGCCCGGGGTCGTGGTGCGCGATTCGGTCGCCTCTTCAGAGCTGTCGGTGTCGGTATCTGCGTCAGTGTCGGCATCGGTGTCCGACGTGTCGTCGGTATCGTCCTCATCCTCCGGGTCGTCGGTCTGGGCGGAAGTCGCTCCGACGGAAGTCGAGCCGGAATCCTCCGGGTCGCCGGAGTCCTCGGATTCGTCCGGGTCGTCGGAGCCGTCGTCGGATTCCGTGACTTCCCCGGAGCCGCTCCCCTCCCCTTCCGCAGGCGCGCAAGTAGCAGAGCCTAAGCTCGCAGAAGCTTCCGTGGATGCGTAATCCTTCACTGAGCCCTTGGAGGTCGCATTTGCGGCATTCGCCTGGACGGACTGGACGGCAACGGCCTTGGCGGAGGGGCTCGACGAGCAATCAGGGTGCTTGGTTTGACCTGCTATCGAGCTGCTAGCAGCCTTCGTAGCGCTTTGCGCCGCTGTAGTCTGGGAATCGGTCGCGGAGGTGTTCGCGTAAATCGGGGTCGTGAAGACGAATGCGGCCAGAAGGGCCCCGGCGAAAAGAAGAAGGCAGCGAGTGACCGAGCCCCTGCGGGCTGGAATCGAGAGCTGTTCGCTGCTGGCATTCACTCTTCACACCCCTTGCGAGACAGAGCAGAGAAGCCGTATTCCAGGCTGTTCCGTGCCCTCTCCCCCGTGAAATTCCAGTGCCCTCATTGTCTCGTGAAACGACGTTTCAGTCAACGGAAAACGTGTTTTGAACGTGCCGATAACCCCAGGTCAGAGGCTATTTTTATAAAACTATTCCCACGGTGGCCCACCCTTGGCGAAGGCGCGTATTCAGCCCCTTGAATGCCTCTTCGAAGGCGCATGCCGGGCCTTACGCGTGGGTATGTTCCAGCTCCAAAAGGCGCTGTTTGAGCGGTCGGCCCAGCACATAGCCTCCCAGGGCACCCTGCACTCCCACCACGCGATGGCAGGGCAAGATCAAGGGCAGCGGATTCGCGTTGCAGGCCATTCCCACCGCCCGCTGCGACCTGGGGTGCCCTATGGAAGCGGCCACATCGGCGTATGTCCTGGTCTGGCCATAGGGAATGCCGACCAGGTAATCCCACACCAGCTGCTGGAACTCCGTTCCCTGCGTGCGGAAGGGCACGGTGAAGATACGCCTCTTCCCCGCCAGGTAATCGTGGATCTCGTTCGCTGCGGCATTCGAGAGCGCCGTGGCCTTGCGCTGCCCATCGAGCGTAACGTCGCCCAAGGCCACGCGCACGAGCGTATCGCCCGCGCAACCCAAGGACAGACGGCCGATGGCGCTGGGATAGGCGAAATATGTCTCGACTCGAATCATGCTCGAGCAGCCTAGAGGCCGTAGAACTCTTCGGTCAGGGGCCGGCTGGCCAGGGTCTGCGCGGCTTCGTGCGGGTCGCGGGACTCCCAGAGGACGTCGTGCACCACCTGCGCTATGGGCATCTCGACGCCGTTCTTCTCCGCCAGGGGCAGAATCGTCTGCGCGGCCAAGGCCCCTTCCACGACCATGTGCGTTTCCTCGACGAACTGCTCGAGGGTGCCCCCGCGGGCGATGAGCTCGCCGAAGCGGCGATTGCGCGAATGTCTGGAAGTGCAGGTCGCTATAAGGTCGCCCATGCCGGCCAGCCCCATGCAGGTCATCGCCTGCCCGCCGAGCGCATTGGCGAGACGACTCATTTCCGCTAAACCCCTGGTCATCAGAAGGGCGGCGGTATTGTCCCCGAGCCCCATGCCGTAGCTGAGTCCGATGGCGATGGCCATGACGTTCTTGGCGGCGGCGCAAACCTCCACCCCCACCACGTCGTTGCTCGCATAGGTGCGGAAGGTCGGCGCGGCGAAAAGGTCCTGCAGCGCCTTGGCGTTTTCGGCGTTTCTGCAGGCCACGACCGTTGCGGCGTGCTGACCCCGGATAATCTCCTCGGCATGGTTGGGCCCGGAGAGCACGGCGATGCGCTCGGGATGGCCCATCTCCTGCTCGAATATCTCCGCAGGCAGGCAGGAGCTTTTGGCCTCGATGCCCTTGCTGCAGATGATCACGGGCACGTATTCCTGCCCCTCGCATTGCGCGAGCGCACGGGCGGTGCCGCGCAGCAGATTGGAGGGCGTCACGATGGCCACGGCGGCGGAGTTGCGCAGGCAATCCTCATGCGCCACGGTCGCGACGATGTTATGCGAGAGCTCGACATCGGAGAAGTAGCGCGGGTTCACGTGGTCGCAGTTGATGGACGAGACGACCTCGGGCCTGCGTGCCCAGATGAGGACGTTGTGTCCCTTCTCGCCCAGCATCTGGGCAAGGGCGGTTCCCCAGGACCCGGCCCCGATAATGCCGATTTTCATGAAAGAGCCTTTCTACGTCGGTGCGGAGTTGCTCGACCATCCAGTATACCCTTGCAAGATGAAGGCGAAACCCCGCAGCGCGAATCGAATCGAAGTCCCCGGTAACCCGGAGGTTCGCCGGCCACGGGCCCGAGCGCAAACAGAAGCGTGCCCGTCGGCCCTTGCTCCCGACGGGCACGCCTCTGCGTGAATGAGCGCCCGAGCTACTTGAGCACGGCCTTGAAAGACACCGCTTCCTCGGCGCGGACGGGCCGGCTGAAATAATAGCCCTGGATGACGTCGCAATTCAGCTTGCGGCACATCTCCAGCTGCGCGCGGGTTTCCACGCCTTCGACCACGATGAATTTATCCAAGCCGTGAATCATCTGCACGATGTCGAAGATGAAACGCTCGGTCTCGGGCACCAGGATCGCATCGACCAGCGTCTTGTCGAGCTTCACCTCGCTGGTGGGCATCGTGGCCAGGCGCTCGAGAGAGGAGTACCCGGTGCCGAAGTCGTCCAGCGAAAGCTCGATGCCCAGCTTGGTCAGGTCGGCGAACAGTTTCTGCGCACGCTTGTCCTCGAGCTGCATGCTCTCGGTTATCTCGATGCGGACCAAATCCGCCGGGACATCGTTCTCTCGCAGCTGCTGCGCCAGGAAGTCGACATAGCCGGTATCCTCCAGTTGCTCGGCGGAGTAGTTGATGGACACGGGACGCAGGCGCTTGTGGCGCTTTTTCCAGATGCCCAGCTGGCGGATGACGATCTTCGTCACCAAGCGGTCGAGATCCTGCACCATGCCGGATTTCTCCGCGACGGGGATGAACTGCCCGGGATAGTACGGATCGCCCTCCAGGCGAACCAGCGCCTCGTAGCCGTGCACGTCAAGCGACTGCGCGTCCACCTGCGGTTGGAACAGCACGACGATCTTCTCGTCGGCTATGCTGTCCTTCAGGCATTGCGTTATCTGGATCTGCTCTTCCATCCGGTCCTTCATGGCCCTGTCGTAGAAGGCGATGTCGTGCTTGCCGGCGGTCTCCTTGGCGTTGCGCGTGGCCAGGTCGGCAGCAGCGACCATGGCGTCGATGTCCATGTTGGCGGATCTGTTCACCACGCCGATGCAGGCGCTGGGCTCCAGGCGCACGTCGTCGATGTTCATCGGCTCATCGAGAACTTCCGAGATATGCTGCAGGAGCTTGGAATTCTTGCCGATCTTGCTCTCGTAGCCGAGCAGGAACTCGTCACCCGACATATGGATGGTCAGCGGCGCATCGATGCCGCGAAGTCTCTCGGCCACCTGCACGAGCATCTTGTCGCCGAAGGCGTGACCGTAGGTGTCGTTGATGTCGTTGAAGTCGTCGAGGTCGATATGCACCAGCGACTTCAGGCTGTTCTCGAACTTGGACGACTCGGAGAAGCTATTCAGGGCGGCGCGGTTGTATAGATTCGTCAGGGCGTTGTGATACAGGCGGTACTGCAGGTCGTTGCGCGATTCGATGATCTCGCGGGTGCTCTTCACGCTGCGGCGATATCCCATCAGCGCGAAGACGAGGATGAGCGCCACCGCCGCCAAGATGAGCAGAATCGGCACGATGAGCGGGCGGATGGATTGGAAGGAGAAGCTCTGGTTGTTGATGAGAGAGGCGGTGGAGGGAATGGCGGTCTTGTCCAGGCCGTACTTCTCGAGGACTTTGGAATCGTAGACGTAGCCGTCGGCGGCGTCGGAGACGATGTCTATCGTGCCCGGAGAAGAGCCGTTCAGCACCTCCACGGCCATGGTCGCGGCATCTTCGCCCGCCTTCTCGCGATCCACGAACCCCGAACCGCAGATGCCCTCCCCCACGCCGTTCGTAATGCTGAAAACAGGCCGCGGGCAGGCGTCGGACACGAAACGCGCGCCGTCATCGACGGAGTACATCTTGCCCGTGGAATCCTCCCTGGCGGAAAGCAGCAGCACGACCGTGCTCTCGTCGACCGCAGAGAGCTTCTGCCTCAGCTGGTCGCGCGTCATCTCGCCGGCGTTCACCGTCTCGAAGGAGAAGCCGGGGAAGTCGCTTTGCGCGTTCTGGAATTGCGAGGAGAGGTACTTCCCCGCCACGGTGTCGTCGGAGATGGCCAAGAACTTCGAGGCGTTGGGCAGGAGGGCCGCGTTCGCCCTCATCACATCGGCGGAGAAATCCGACAAGACCGAGCCGCTGGCCCAGCCTTCCCGATGGGTCTGGTCGGCCAAATCCGCATCGAAGACGCCGCAGAAGACGACGGGCACCTCTGGAAAAAGACTCGCGTGCTTCTCCTGCAGGAACTGCAGAGCCGCGTCGTCGGTGCAGATGACCACGTCGTATGAGTAGGCGGCGATCTTCTCGGTAAGGGCCTCCTGCCAAGCGGCGCCCTCTTCAGTCGACGCGGAGAGGCAGTCCGCGTCCAAGTACTCGACGCTATAGGCCACGGATGCCCGCGTGAGCACATCGATGATGCCCGCACGCTCGTAGATGGCATCGGGATCGTAATCGCCATGGGACAGCAGGACGAGAGCATGCCCGACCGGCTCCTCCTTGACGACCGCTTCGGTGACCGTCTCGGTGGTCGCTTGCGAGTTGGACGCGTTTGAGAGCATGACCAGGCCGAAAACCGCGAAAACAAGGGCTCCCGCGAACAGGATGATGCGCACGATGTGGTAGCCGATGTTCTCGAGTATGGCCCTACGGCTGGTTTGGGCCTTGTTCTCCAAGGAAGTCAAAGGAATCTCCGTCCCAAATCAAGTTATTCGTCTGCGGGGTTCGCGGGGGCGTCCTCGCCGCCCCGATTCTCTTTCCTGCGCCGGAAGCGCGAGAAGAACCCTCCCGAGGCAGCTCCGTCCACGGCAGTCTGCTCGGCTGCCAGATCCGCGATGATGTCCGCGGCGCTCGAAACGGTAGTGGCGGAGGCTGCGCCGACTGCAGCTGCGCCGGCGGCCGAAGTGCCCGCGAGAACGCCCGCCAAGCTGGCGCCTGCACCGAGCAGGCCCGCTACCGCCCCCACGGAGGCGACGGCGCCCGCGGCGGTTACGCCCGCATTGGCGAGCTGTTCGGCGGACATGTTGCCCAGAAGCCCGCCGAGCAGGGAATCCTCGGAGAACAGGGAGTTCGAGGCTTGAGAGGAATCCTGGATGACGATGGGAGTGGAGGAAACGGCCGCAACTGCAAGCGGCGTCCCGAGAATGCCGGCAACCGCAGGCAGCTCGACGATGGCGTCGCCGGCTGCGTCCGCAGACGCGGAGGCGGTCGAAGACGCGCCGACGCTATCCTCGGAGTACGCGGAGCTCGTATAAGAGCCCACCGAGGCAGAGGAGACCTGGACCGGATTCGAAGTCGAATCCGCCACGGGGGTCGAATCGCCCGAGGCGCCGCCGCCGGAGCCGGTATCGGAACCGCCTTCGCCCGACGTCGAATCGGAAGTAGGATCGGTGGAGCCCGAAGCCGGTTTCTTCGTGGCCTTCCACTGCGCGTAGAGCGTGGCGGAGCTGCCATTGGAGGCATCGAGCACACCGGAGTTCACGAGCGCCTTGATGGTGGCCGCGGAGAGCGTGCTGCTCGCAGCATAGGAGGTGCCCGAGCCATCGGAGGCGGTGTTCCAGCCCTTGAAGGCGTATCCGCTGCGCTTCAGGCTGCTGCCGCTGTTGAACGCGGTTTTCGTGCCGTAGGTCACAGACGTGGCGGAAGCCGATCCCTTGCCGCCGTTTTCGGCATATTTGATGCTGTAGGAATTGGGGGCGAAGGAGGCCTTGACCGTGATGTCGTGATAGGAGGCGGAGGCCTCGCCTTCATCGGTGTAGTTCGAGAGCGCGGTCAGCGTGCTGGCCGTCATCGTGGCGGAGTTCGCCGAGCCGGCGGAGAGCTCTTGCGTGCTCGTGGTGGACCAGGATTCGAAGTGGTAGCCGAAGTCCGCGGTGGCGGTGGCTCCCGCGAAGGTGCCGCTCGTGCCGGGCTTCAGCCCCGTGGACGCCCCCACCGTCTCGGAGGAGACGTTGATGGAGCCGCCCTCGCCGGCCACGTAGGTGACCGTGGCGGTCTCCTCGAGCCATTGCGCAAAGAGCTTCAGCACGTAATGGGAGGCGTATATCGTACGAGAGACGGTCTGCCCGTCCCCGTAGGAGGTGCCCGATCCGTCGGATTTGGTGTTCCAGCCGACGAAGCTGTAGCCCGCGCGGCTGAATTCGTTGGCGGCGAGCTGCTGCGACTTGCCGGCGCTCACCGTGGTGTTGGCCATGGAGCCCGAAGTCGCATTCGCGTTGGGGGAATAGGCCACTTCCCAATCCTGCGCCACGGCCGTGGAGATGACCCACTGCCAGTCGGCGCCGGGGAGCGCGGGGTATTTCCTGCCATGGGAGGAATTGCACACGATCTGGCTGGTACCGGTTGCAGAAGAAGTAACCATGGCCAGCGCAGTTTTATAGCTGGTATCGTAAATAACGTAAGTAACGGTACCGTTAGTTTCCGTCTTCACCAGGTTCCACGACGAGGCGCTGCTCACCGTGCTGCTCAGTCCCACTTTCCCACCTCCTAAGCGCGCGAGATACGCGCCGCCGATGGAGATGGTGTACGTGCCATCGCTTTGAAGGGCGATCGTCCACCTGTTCTGCGCATCGGCATCGGAGGCGAGGGCGGTCGTCAAACCGTCGTCCGCCTGGGCCAGGGTCACGCCGCTGTTGGGATACCACTTCAGGAAGTAGGAACCTCCTGCAAGGGCGGCATCCGCCTGCGCCGTGATCTCCTGAGCTCCTGATGAGAGGGTTCCCCCAAGCGCGGAAGCAGAAGAGCTCTCGCCTTCACCGCCATCGCTGGCGATGCAGAGCGCTTTTGCTTCCACGATCTCATCATCGGTGTCTTTCGGTGCATGCAGTTGTTTCGCGGCTTCAGCAGTCTCCTGCTCGTGCTCGCGGCCGTCGCCGGCGACGGTTCCCTCGTCGTCGGTCGTGGTTGTCGACTTCGTGTCGTCGGGGTCGTCCACGCAGGCATTGTCGGTGCCGGCGGCATTCTCGCATTCAGGGTCTGCGGTCTCCCGCTCGCCCTGGGCGCTTCGGTTATCTTCACCCTCGGCGGCAGCATCCTGCTCGCTCGAGGCGCCCTTCTCGTTTACGGCGTCGGCCACGCCGTCTTCAGGCTCCCAAGCGCGTTGTGCGCGCTGGGCCTGGTCGGTTTCACCCGTTTGCGAAGCTTTCGCTTCGCTCGCCTCTGCAGCTGCCACGGTCGCATCCTTCTTCGCCTCCGTCTTGGCGGCGGTATCGGACTTCTCGGCGGGCTTTTCAGCTTTGGGAGCCGCGCTCGTTTCGACCTTGGCAGTCGTCGGAGCAACCGCTTCCGTCTCCCCTGCCGCAGGCTTGGCGGCATAGGCCAGGTTGGGAGCCGCGAACAGCAGCATAATCATGGCCAGGAGGAGAAGCATGACTGCGCATGTCTTAGCGGAGTCGTGCATCACATTCGCATCGGCGTTCCCGTCGATGTCGGATGCGCGGTCGTTCCTTGTATATCGAGCCCCATCGTCGTCATCGCGGCGACGCTTAGCCAGGGCGATAAGAAGAATCAGGCTGCTGATCATGAAGGCCACGAGGGCAATCGGGAAGTTGTCGCCGGTCCGAGGCATTGCTCCAGCAGCATCAGCAGCAGCGGTCGTGTCCGTCGTGGCGGCACTCTGCGTGGCGGCCACGTCGGACGTCGAGCTCTGCGTGTCCTCGGCGG
>CAJOOG010000033.1 GCA_905236045.1 uncultured Denitrobacterium sp. | reverse complement strand
GGGCGGGGCGCCTCGCGAGGCGCCCCGCCCTTTTAGGAGAGAGGAACGGCATGCGTTACGGAAGCGCTGCGAATTTCGCCCCGCCCGAGGAGGAGGGCACCGTCTTCACGTTCGAGGACGAGAAGGGCGAGAGGGTGGACTTGGAGTTTCTGGGCCTCATTCTCATGAACGAGGCACGCTACGCGTTCTTCTTCCCCGTAGACGAGAAGACGCCCGCCATGAGCAGCGGGGAAGTGGTGCTGCTCGAGGTGACCGCGCTCGACGAGGAAGGCCAGCCGGCCGATTTCGAGCTCGTGGTCGACGAGGATACGGCCGCCGCCGCATGGGAGGCTTTCCGAGAGGCGAGCCGGGACCTCTACGACTTCGAGTGAGCCGCGTGCGGGCCGTGCAGCGAACATGGGGCATTCTCCGATAATCGAGTTCGAGGGCGTGTCGTTCTCCTATGAGGGCGGCGATGCTCCGGCGTTGCGCGATGTGGATCTGCGCATAGGGGAAGGCGAGTTCGTCTGCATCGCAGGCGGCAACGGCAGCGGCAAGAGCACGCTCGCCCGCCATGTGAACGCGCTTCTGTCTCCCACCCGGGGGACCGTGCGCGTGCTGGGACACGACACTTCCGACAGACGCTCTCTTTACGGCATTCGCAGCAAGGTGGGCATGGTCTTCCAGAGTCCCGACGATCAGATCGTGGCCAGCTTGGTCGGAAACGACGTGGCCTTCGGTCCCCGGAACCTGGGGCTTCCCGCCGATGCCGTGCAGGAGCGGGTGGCTTGCGCTCTCGAGCGCGTGGGGCTCTCCGGCATGGAGCGCAGGGAGGTGGCGACGCTATCGGGCGGGCAGAAGCAGCGCGTGGCGATAGCGGGCGCCTTGGCGATGCAGCCGCGCATTCTGGTCCTCGACGAAGCGACGGCGATGCTCGATGCCGCGGGCAGGCAGGACGTGCTCGCGGTTGTGCGCGACCTCCATGCCGAGGGCATGACGGTCCTCTGCATAACGCATGCTGCCGAGGAAGCCGTGCAGGCGAATCGCATTATCGTCCTCGATGAGGGGCGTCTGGTGCTGGAGGGGGCGCCCGAGCGTGTGTTCGCGCAGGAGAACCCATCCGTTCTGTCGGCGAAGCTGGAGCTGCCGAGCGCTGTGCGGCTGAGCCGTGCACTTCGAGAGCGGGGTTTGCCCGTGCCGCTCTGCTTAAGCGAGCAGGAACTTGTTTCCGCATTGGCGGAGGCGTTTCGCGGGGCGTGATGCCCGCCGCGCTCAGCCGTCGTCGTGAAAACGCGAGAACGCCCCGTGGGGCGTTCTCGCGGATTGGATTCGGGGAAATCCTGTGCGGCGGTCTCGGGCGGCGGGATAAGGGGAAATTGCAGGGGATGCAAAGGGGAATGCAAGGGGCTCGCCGCCCAAACTATGCCGCGTCCGACAGGCTATAGGGGAATCGCCTGCCTAGAGAGTTCGACAGAGAGAAGGGATGCACCAGGGGAAGTGCGAAGGGAGATCGCATCTGCCGCAGGGGAACAGCAGGCTGCGCTGACGGAGGAGGTCGTGGCCGCGTTGCTGAGGGGATTTGCAAACATCTTATCGGCTCCTTCCTTCGTCGTTCTCTGTCGATGGCTGAAATACTACGAGCCCTACCTGAAAGTTCCCTTAAAGGTTCCCCCCTCGAGGGCCTCACCCCCTGCGAAATCGTGCTTTAGCAGGCTGAAGTGCGCCGCCCGCCAGAAATTTACGTCTTGGCAACATTCCAGCTCACACGGGCTTTTACAATGCTTCGAAATACGCTCCTACCGAGAAAGGCCATTATGGATTTCATTACCGTCTTCAGCAATGTCATCGACGAGGTGGACACCTTCGTCTGGGGCTGGGCCATGATCGTGCTGCTGTTGGGCACGCACATCTACAGCACGATTCGCACCAAGTTCATTCAGCGCAAGGTGGGAACGGCCATCAAGCTCTCCATTTCGAAAGAGGATGGTCGGGCGCAGGGCGACGTCAGCCAGTTCGGCGCCCTCACGGCGGCTCTGGCGGCCACCATCGGCACCGGCAACATCGTCGGCGTGGCCACGGGCCTTCTGGCAGGTGGCCCGGGGGCCGTTTTCTGGATGTGGATCACCGGCGTCTTCGGCATGGCGACCAAATACGCGGAAACCTTCATCTCGGTGAAGTACCGCGTGAAGGACGAGAACGGCGAGATGCTCGGCGGTGCGATGTATGCGCTCGAGCGCGGGCTCAAGAGCAAGAAGCTCGGCCATATCCTCGCCGTCTGCTTCGCGATTTTCGCCTTCATCGCCAGCTTCGGCATCGGCGCGAGCGTGCAGTCCAATGCGCTCGCGGGCGTTATCACCGCCTACACCCCCACTACCACCGACCTCGAGCTGACGGCTGCCAATGCCCTCATCGGCGTGTTTTTGGTCATCCTGGTCGGCATCGTCATCATCGGCGGCATCAAGAGCGTCACCCGCGTGTCCGAGAAGCTCGTTCCCCTGATGGCGGCCCTCTATGCGGCGGGCTGCCTGGTCATCATCGGCATGAACGCCCCCTACGTCGGCGAAGCCATCGGCCTCATCCTCTCCTGCGCCTTCACCGGGCAGGCGGCCTTCGGCGGCGCAGTCGGAAGCGGCATCGCCCTGGCGCTGCAATTCGGCTTCAAGCGCGGCCTGTTCTCCAACGAGTCCGGCCTGGGCTCCGCTCCGTTGGTCGCGGCCAATGCCGCCACGAAGAATCCGGCACGTCAGGCCCTCGTCTCCATGACGGGCACGTTCTGGGACACGGTCATCATCTGCGCCATCACCGGCATCATGCTGGTGTCCACCATGCTGGCCAATCCCGCCATCGAGCAGGGCATCCTGAACGGCGATATAACGGCGGCGGCGCAGCTTACCACCACGGCTTTCAGCGCCATCCCCGTTCTGGGACCGCTGGTTCTGGGCGTGGGCATGGTGCTCTTCACCTACTCCACCATGCTCGGCTGGTCGGCTTACGGCAACCGCGCCATCATGTACCTGTTCGGCAAGAAGGGCATCCGCCCCTACCAGGTCATCTTCCTCATCTTCGTGTTCTGGGGCTGCATCGGCGGCGGCGAACTCGTGTGGAACATCTCCGATATCACCAATGCGCTTATGGCAGTGCCCAACTGCATCGCCGTGTTGGCGCTCGGCGGCGTTATCGCGGCCGGCACCCAGCACTATGTCTACGACGACAACATCAACGAAGCGGACGACACGCCCATTCCCCAGATAGGGCGGGACGGCAAGGATGCGGCTTCGATTGTCGATTACGAAGCGAGCCGATAACCCGCCGACGAGTGATTTGCCCAAACTGCGCGGCCCCGCTCCGTGAACCGCACCCTAAATCTTGGACAAAGAAAAGAAAGTCTGAGATTTGGAGGTGCGGTTTTTCATGGGAGGACTGGCGGGACGCGGCGGGAGATAGGTGTCGGAATCGGCTAGAATAGCCTGCATGCACCTGTTGCCTGCCGGGGGAAGGGGGCCGAATGGAGCCGCTCGAGATCAAGGGAACGAGCATCGGCGAAGGCGTGCCCAAGACCATCGTCTCGCTGATGGACCCAGAGGTGGCGGACCTTCTGGCCACCATAGAGGAATGCAAGACGGCTGGCGTGGACTGCCTGGAATGGCGGGCGGACTTCAGCGTGAACGTGCGCGATTCCTTCGCGATGGTGCAGGATGGCCGCAAGATTGCGGCGGCGTGCCCGGACAACCCGCTGCTCTTCACCTTCCGCAGCGCCAGCCAAGGCGGGCGGCTCTCCCTTCCCGTGGACGAGTATCTGGCGCTCAACCGGGCGCTCATCGAAGACGGGCAGATGGACTTGGTGGACATCGAGACGTGGATCGGCGATGCGGCCGCCCTCGAGCTGATCGCCTGCGCCAAGGCCCATGGCGTGAAGACGATACTGAGCTATCACGACTTCAAAGGCACGCCGAGCGTGGAATGGATGGTGTCCTTGCTCACGCACATGATCGATTTGGGCGCGGACATCCCCAAGCTGGCCACGATGGCCCATACTCCCGCCGACGCGCTGCATGTGATGGAGGCGACCGAGCAGGTGGCCCGCTTGCACTTCGATGGGCCGTTGCTTACCATGGCCATGGGCCGCGACGGCAGCATTACGCGCTTGACGGGCGAGTCCTTCGGCAGTGCGCTTTCCTTCTGCGCCCTGCACGATTCGAGCGCTCCCGGACAGGTGGGCATCGCCCAAGCGCAGCGGATAATGAAGGATCTTCACGCGGCAATCGCCTGATGGGGGAGGACCATGACGCAAATCGAGCGCATAAGCGGACATACCCACCTGATTGCCCTCATCGGCAATCCCACGAGCCACTCCTTATCCCCGGCAACGCACAACCAGGCCTTCGGGAAAGCGGGGGTGGATGCGATTTATCTCTGCTTCGACGTGCAGAAATTGGAGGACCTGCCCGCTGTCTTCGCCGCCATGAAAGCCATGGACGGTTGGGACGGCTGCAACGTGACCATGCCCTACAAGCAAGCGGTCATCCCGCTGCTCGACGAGATGGACGAGGCCGCCGAGCTGATGGGGGCCGTGAATGTAGTGCGCTGCCGCGACGGCAAGACCAAGGGCTTCAATTCCGATGGCGCCGGGTTTTGGCGCAACGTGCGCAAGTCGGGCGTGGAGCTGGAAGGCAAGAGGCTCTCCCTTATCGGCTGCGGAGGGGCCGGCAGTGCCATTTTCGTGCAGGCGGCCTTCGAGGGTATCGGGGAGATCGACGTGTTCGAGCTCGAAGGGACCCGTGGTTGGCGGAATGCGAGCGAAATCGCCCCGAAGCTGACCGAGCGTACGGGATGCAAGGTCGATCGGCACGCCATAGGCGACGAAGACGCTCTGGCCGCGAGCCTGGCGGCGTGCGATATCCTGGTGAACAGCACTCCGGTGGGCATGGGCGAAGGGAGCACCGACACGCCGGTGCCCGCGGCGCTGCTCTCCTCGAACATGGTGGTGGCGGATGCGATCTATCACCCCCCGGAGACGCAGTTGATCAAAGACGCCAAGACGGCGGGCTGTGTGACCGTGCCCGGTTACGGCATGATGGTCGAGCAGGCCGTCATCGGCGACGAGATTTGGTACGGCGGGCAAATGGGCATCGCCGAGGACGCTTAGAGGCACGGAGGCGAGCAATGGGGAAGAAGGGAGAGCAGGCGCCCGGCAGGGGCTCCGCGACCGACAACGGGACCGCGAGGCGCTCATCGGCGGCCGGCGGGGGGGTCGAAGAGCTTGGCTACGCGAGGGTGGACCTCGATCGCAAGCGGAGGCAGGGCGCCAGCGAAGTGGTGTTCGCCGAGGGGAAGACCGTCGAGCAGATAGCCGGCATAACGCGCTCGCTGCTTGCGGCCGGCCAGGAACCGGTGCTCATCACGCGGATGGATGCTCGGAAGGCCGAAGAGCTGGCCCGAACGCTCCCCCTCGACTATCATGCGGATGCCGGTTTGGGGATAGTGGGCGAGGTGCCTAAGCCCGACGGCAAGGGGACGATTCTGATCGTGACCGGCGGCACGAGCGATATCCCCGTGGCGGAAGAGGCTGCGCTTACGGCCGAGGTGCTCGGCAACAAGGTGGAGCGCGTCTTCGACGCGGGCGTCTCGGGCGTTCATCGCCTCCTCGCCGAGCAGGAGCGCATTTCCTCCGCGCGGGTGATCGTGGCAGTGGCCGGCATGGAGGGCGCTCTGCCCTCCGTGGTGGGCGGGCTTGCCAAATGCCCGGTCATCGCGGTGCCCACGAGCGTGGGCTACGGTGCCTCGTTCGGGGGCGTCGCCGCGCTTCTGGGCATGCTCAATTCGTGTGCGAGCGGGGTCTCCGTGGTGAATATCGACAACGGCTTCGGCGCGGGCTACCAGGCGAGCATGATCAATCATCTGTAGGCGGCCCCGCGCATGCACGCTAGCATTTGCATGCGCGGGGAAATGGATTCTCGACAAGGGAGGGGAAGGCCATGAAGACCCTGTATCTGGAGCTTGCCATGGGCGCGGCGGGCGATATGCTCTGCGCGGCGTTGCTGGACCTGTTGCCTGCGGCCGAGCGTGAAAGCGCTCTCGAGCAGATGAACCGTGCGGGCATACCGGGCGTGCGCGTGGAGGCGCAGCAGGTGCAATCGTGCGGGGTGGTCGGTCTGCATGTGCATGTGTACGTGAACGGCGAGGAAGAGGCTCCGGGGGATGCGGACATGCCTGCACACGGGCACGCGCACGCACACGGCGGGCCCGCACACGGCGCGCACGCGCATACGAGCGCGAGGGATATCTCGGCTTTGATCGAAGGGCTCGACCTGCCGAGCGCGGTGAAAGCGGATGCCGTTGCCGTCTACGACCTCATCGCGCAGGCGGAGAGCAGTGTGCATGACCGGCCCGTCGATTGCGTGCACCTTCATGAAGTCGGCGCACTCGACGCGGTTGCCGACGTGGCTTTCGCCAGCCTGCTCTTTCACCTTATCGCGCCCGAGTCGATCGTGGCGTCTCCCGTTGCCTTGGGGGGCGGGCACGTGCATGCGGCGCACGGCATTCTTCCCGTGCCCGCTCCGGCTACGGCTTGCCTGCTCGAGGGGGTGCCATCTCGAGGCGGCCCCGTGGATTCGGAGCTATGCACTCCGACCGGGGCGGCGTTGGTCAGGCATTTTGCGACGGCTTTCGGGCCTCAGCCCGCCATGACGATGGAGGCGACCGGCGCGGGTGTCGGAACCAAGGCCTTCCCCGACCGGCCGAATATCGTACGGGCCTTCTGCGGCGAGGACCTCGAGGAGACCTTGGGCAAGGGAGCGGCGGGCGCGGCGGGCGCGACGGAGGCGGGCGCTCGTTCGGAGGTCGCCCCCGAGCGGCTGTGCGAGTTCCGCTGCACGATAGACGATATGACTGGCGAGGATATAGCCTTTGCGATCGAGCGCCTGTTCGCTGCGGGGGCCCGAGATGCCTTCATTGTGCCGATAACCATGAAGAAAGGAAGGCCCGGCACGCTCATCGAGGTGCTGTGCGCCCCGACCGAGCGCGAAAGCGTGCTCTCGACGCTGTTTCGGCACACGAGCACGTTGGGAGTGCGCGAGTATTTTCCCGATCGCCACCCGCTGGAGCGTCGAATGGAGAAGCGGGAGACGGCGCATGGCCCCGTGAGCGTGAAGGTGTCGGAAGGCTTCGGTGCGCATCACGAGAAACCCGAGTTCGAGGATTTGGCGCAAATCGCCCGCGAACAGGGTGTTTCTCTGGCCGATTTACGCCGCGAGATCGTCGGGTCGTAGGGGCGCCTTAGGAATTGTCGCCCTCGCTCTCGCCTCCGGATCCTTCGCCTTCGCCGGCGAGCGCGGCGTAGTAATCCCGTGCGTACTGCTGACGTTTTTTCAGCTGCTGAAGCGTGCTGTATTTCCCGTTGGTGAGCGCCTTCGCGATGGGGCTCGCATCCGTGCTGCCTATGCAGCGTTCGTAGGCCAGGGCGAAGTACTCGGTGCAGTCGTCCACGTCGGTGTAGGTGTTGAATTGCTCGAGGACGGTGGCGTGTCCCGCAAGGTAGGCGTTCAGGGGTTCGACGAAGTCCTCGGCCTCGCCCTCGCCGGAGATCTCCGCCCACATGTACTGGACCTGCGTGAGGGCGTCCTTCCACGTGGAGCCCTTGGAGGCGGCGAACTTGCGGAGATTGGCCAGACGCTCGTCGGCGAGCTGAAAGAGCCCGTAGTACGTGCCGTTGCCGTAATCCGCCTCGAAGGCGCTCTCCTGTCGGATGTTGCCCATAATGGCCGCGATGTGGGCGGCGTCGAGACCTTTGGATGCCAGGTAGTCCGCGACCGTCTTCTCGTCATCGGCATCGTCGTCGTTGTCCGCGGTGGCATAATCGGTGGGCGGGGAGCTCAGCTCCCGTGCGCTCGTCTGGGTGCAGGAATTGACGATGGCCAGCACGGCGAGGAGCAGGACGACCGCGAGAATCACGCCGCCGAACAGGAGCGAGCGCGAGGAATTCACGCCTGCGCCGCCCTTGTTGCGTTGGCCGCGCACGCTGGGGCGCCTGCTGGATTGTTCGCGTCTTCGAGGATTCGATTCCATGTACCATCCCCCATCGTCGTCGCTGCCCATGATACTCCCACTTCGGCGAACAGTCCGAAATCGACCGCTTCGAGACGGTCGGCGATTCGCCGTTTGCGCACGAGCGCCGTGTCGATTTCGTGCGCAGCGCTCGGGTTCTCCATCAGCCAGCGCAGGTCGTAGAGGTCGCGAGCCGTCGTGGTCCTGCTCGGCCGCACACCCCGGTGGCGGAGGTTCAATCGCGGGGCTCTTCGCTGCGCTGCGGGATTCCGGCGAAGATAAGCACCAGGTTCGCGGCCAGGGGAACGGCGGTGGCCGCGATCTGGAAGGGGGTGGGTGCGAGCGTGCCCGTCGCTAGGTAGACATTGGCCAGCAGGACGGCGGCCATGACAAGGGCGCTTGCCGCCAAGCCCGCGAACGCCAACGGTCTTTTCCCCCGCGAGCAACATGCTGCGGTTATGGCGGCGCAG